>CAZTEK010000212.1:0-3240 GCA_964612095.1 uncultured Verrucomicrobiota bacterium | reverse complement strand
TATTGTGATGGCTGGCGTGTTTGATGCGGTAGATGGCTGGGTCGCGCAGGTGCAGATTGGGGGAATTCATGTCGATCCGAGCGCGCAGGACGTAGGTACCGTCGGCGAATTCGCCGTTTTTTATCCGATTGAACAGATCCAGATTTTCTTCGATGGAGCGTTGGCGACCGGCGGGTTCTTTGCCGGGCAGATGCGGCACGCCGCGATATTCCTTGAAAGCGTCGACGCTCAGGTCGCAGATGTAGGCCTTGCCGAGTTTGATCAGTTCGACGGCGCATTCATACATGCGGTCGAAGTAGTCGGAGGCCCAGTAAAGGTGTGCGCCCCAGTCGAAGCCGAGCCAACGTACATCGTTTTCAATCGCTTCGACATATTCGGTGTCCTCGGCGGTCGGGTTGGTGTCGTCGAAACGCAGGTGGCAGCGCCCGCCGTATTTGAGGGCGGTACCGAAGTCGAGGCAGATGGCTTTGGCGTGGCCGATATGTAGATAGCCATTGGGTTCGGGCGGGAAGCGGGTGACGATCTCCGTGTGTTTGCCGGAGGCCAAATCCGTATCAATGATGTCATGAATAAAATTACTGCTCGGGGTGCTCATAAAAATTCCTTAAAGTAAGGCATTTTTCTGCCTGATTTCGCTTCAAATGGCAATACTTTGTACTGAATATCGGACAGAACAGCCCGTTTTTAAAGTTGACTCTTGATGCTTTAATTCATTAAAACCTAGGAATCTGATAACAATTTGTCGATTTAAGATGGAGGATGAAATATGAAAATGTCAACCAAGGGTCGTTACGCCGTTCGTATTCTGTTGGGCATTGCCCGTTATCAAAAAAACGGGCCGGTTTCCAAGAAGGTTATCGCGGAAGAAGAATTGATCTCTGCGGACTACATTGAACAGATTATTGTACCGCTTAAGAACGACGGGCTTGTTGTGGGTTTGCGCGGCGTCAAAGGCGGCTTCCGCCTTGCCAAAGATCCTGCCAAAATCACCGTTTACGACATTTTGCGCGCCTCCGAAGGTGAAATGACGCTGGTTGACTGCGATCGTAATGATTGCAAAGGCCGCGACAAAAATATTTGTGTAACCCGTCCGGTTTGGGAGGGTGCTTCCAAAGTGCTTGAGGCCTATTTTTCAAAAATAACCCTAAAAGATTTGCTCGATCAAGTGGCTGATCTCGAAAAATCAAGGGCTTCCAGCTATACCATTTAATTTGCGAGGGATTCTCAAATGAAAATTTATGACAACGTAACGCAGATTATTGGTGGAACTCCGCTAGTACGGTTGAACCGCCTTACGGCCGGCCTCAAAGCTACGGTTGCCGTCAAAATGGAGTCCTGCAATCCACTTGGTAGCGTTAAAGATCGCATCGGAATTGCCATGATTGAAGACGCAGAAAAAAGTGGAGAACTTGTGCCTGGAGCAACTATTGTTGAACCGACTAGTGGCAATACCGGTATTGCACTCGCTTTTGCCGCCGCCGCTAAAGGGTATAAGTTGATTCTCACTATGCCTGAAACCATGAGTATGGAGCGGCGAAAACTGCTTGCCGCACTGGGCGCGGAGCTGATTTTGACGCCCGGTATCGAAGGCATGCCTGGCGCCATCAAGAGAGCGGAAGAATTGGTCGGTAAACTACCCAATGCGTATATGCCGCAACAATTTGACAACGCCGCCAACCCTGAAATTCATCGGCAGACCACAGCGATTGAAATTTGGGATGACACCGATGGCAAAGTAGATTTTTTTGTTTCGGGGGTTGGTACCGGCGGAACGCTAACCGGAGTCGGTAGCGTACTAAAAAAGAAAAAACCTAGCGTAAAAGTTATTGCGGTCGAGCCAGCGGATTCACCCGTACTTTCCGGAGGGAAGCCAGGCCCGCACAAAATTCAGGGAATCGGAGCAGGTTTTATCCCCACGAACTTAGACACCAAACTGGTTGATGAGATCATGCAGATTGCTGCTGCTGATGCGGGAATTACCGCACGTCGTTTGGCTAAAGAAGAGGGGATTCTCTGTGGGATTTCAGCGGGCGGAAACGTCTGGGCCGCGCTTCAGTTAGCCAAACGTCCGGAGAATGAAGGTAAACTCATCGTCACGGTTATTTGCGATAGCGGCGAGCGCTATCTCTCAACCTGGCTTTTTGATGAGGTCTGATTTCCAACCTTTGGAAAAGACCCGGAATCCGGTCGCGACGGGAAAATTATTCGTAAAACCGGCGGCGGATCCAGAAGGCGACACAGCAGACCAACGAAATCATAATCATCGGTGAAGGCTCTGGAATCACATCCCATCCCATGTCGGACATCATCGCGATTTCGAGATCAGACAGCGTCCGTTTTGTCGCGCCGTTGGCAATAGCGTGGGCCATGGTGTAATCAGGGAAGGTTTCGGTGTCTAGATGTGAAAGGCTTGAGCCGGGTGTATAGTTTGTCGGGGCGTAGATTGGAACCAGTCCGCCGTACAGAGTCGTTGCATTTGTTCCGTTAAAGTACACAGGGCTGTCTGTTTCGTTGAAGTTTTCCGGAGTTCCTGAGGTGCCGTTGAACGGGCTGTTGCCCATGCTGTCAACGAGGAAGCTTTCGAATGTGGTCAGGCCGTAGCCCCCGTAGCCAAAATCGTCGTAGTCCGGATCGTAGCTGCCCAGCCAACCTAGCGAATGGCCGAGTTCGTGAAGTACGACACTGCGAAAATCGTATTCAAAAAATCCCGGCAGACTCGCTCCGAAATTCCACGAAAAGTTTTTGTTATAGATGATGTATGTATCCCAGGTGGTCGCGGTGGTATTGCCGTCGCGCCACGCCGCTTCGCTGCCAGTCCAAATCTTATTATAATTCGCCCACAGGGCGCTGGAAGATCCGCCCAGTATGTTGGGGGCCATTTCGTCCCAGAAAACGTGCAACTGAATCTGGCGGCTGTTCACGTTATTAATTACCCGGTTCCACTCGTCAATGGCTGAATGCAAATCGCCTTTTTCCGTATTCGCCCACGCCACTTGATTGGTAATGCCCGCCGTGGCCCAGACTTCCCCGACTCCGTAATAATGAATATCAAAAGGGCCGTAGGATTCGATTGTCTCCGCAACGGAGGTCGCAGAAAGCAGCAACCCCAGGTAGAGTAGCAAGAGCTTTAGGTGTTTAAGCGGGGACGACATACGCCAGACGCTACCAAAAGGTTCTGGCGGAAGGAAGGTAGATTGTAAGTTTAAATGCCGCATCGGGGAGCGGAGTGTTCCATGCCAG
>CAZTEK010000211.1:0-3243 GCA_964612095.1 uncultured Verrucomicrobiota bacterium | reverse complement strand
TCCGGCCGCTGTTAAAATCGCCGCTGTAGGGCAACAGAACAGACCCGGACTGATTGTTCTGCAGGATTGTGATCACTTGCGCCGTCTGATTGGACAGGATGATCGAATAGTCCACAACCGGATAATGAGGGTGAAGGGAAAACCGTTCCGTTGCCTCCACCCCGGCACCGGCTCCCGTTAAGATTTTTTTCAGGACCAGCCGGGGCGAACCGCCCTCCTGATCGGCGGCACCGCTCACAGAAGAAAAAGCCGCCGTGCTGAGTTTCCCGACCCGGCCGTCCACGGTGCCTTCAAAAGAGACCGGACCGATCATGGAGTTGGTTCCTGACGGAGATCCGGCAATCAGCACTGGCGGACCGGCGGTCAGCTTCCCGTTCTGAAAACGAAGCTCCAGCGAGCCGTTGGATATGCGCCCCGAGGAGTCCGCCGCCGACCATTCGGCTGCGGCGGGGGACTCGCCGGACAGGAATGGATTCTGAGGCAGGGTCATGCGGGAAAAAGGATTCATCCCTGCAAAAAAAGGGTGCGAATCCGGCGAATTGGAATCCAGCATGGGCCAGGCATACACCGGATCAATCCCGTAATGAAAGATCTCGCCGTAGGGCGGAGCAGAGACCGAGAAAAGAAAGGCCAACGACGGCAAGGCCCCCGCCAGCACAGCCAGTGCCGTCATCCGGAAAAAAACCTTCCATGATTTCAACCGCTTCTTCATGGCACCCGATCCCCAAGGCGGCACAGCCGCAATCAAAAGGCGAATGAACGAAAAGCTTTCATGCCTTCGGCAGATCCGCCCGGGCGGAAAAGACCGAGCGCCCCGACGATTAAAAAATCACCCGGAGCCGGATCCGGCTTAACCACCGAAAAATTGTCGATCAGCATATCTCCACCGGAGCTGTCTATATTAAACTGAAATATCGCCGAACTGAAAGCCGCTATTCCGCTTCTGAAGGACAGTCCGGTTTCCTGAACCACAATCTGGCCGCTGGCATCTTTGACCACCAGAGACAACGTGTCAGCGGATTTTTTCCCGGTCAGCACCGTAGAGGTCAGCTGAATGGTGTACCAGGCTCCCTCATTCAAACGGTTATCGGCATCATCGCGAATCGCAATCTGCTGCCATTCGGCCCCGCCATGATAACTGAATTTCAGCGCTTTTCCGCCATCCAGCGCCAGCGTGATTCCGGTCTGCACGTATTTCAGCCCGTGAACACCGCCCAAATGCAAAACGGGCAGCTGCAAATGCCTGTTGAGCTTCACATCGAACTGAATCTGAAATGAATTCTGAACGGGAAAACTGACCCCAAACTGAAGAATCCCTCCCTCTGGGCAATCGTCTTTGATATGGATGGCTTGAGTGGGCTTCCCGTCAATCCCGATCGTCCGGACCACCAGAGCAGTCTGAGCGTTCGTTGGGCCTGTTTTCACCCCCGAAACCGTCCACCCCTTCTGCCCGGCCGGCGATGTTCCCACGGGATAACTTTCAAAATCATCCGTGACCACCAAGGCTCCAACCCATCCGGCCGCCCCCAGCACCGCACTGATCATAAAAACTTTTTTTCTCATGCCCGCCCTCCTCTTTTTACCCGTTTCGAAAGCCTGAAACCGAACCATCCGTTGCCCCCTGAACCGCCGGACGGGATGCTCGACCTTGATTAAAAAGATACTCCGGCACAAAAAAATCCCCGCAAGATACCCTGCGGGGATTCGCTTGCCGGCGTTAGCGGGTCATCCGACGGCGCAAAACGAGCGTGATCAGAGCGCCCAGTCCGAGCATCCCGACCGTTGCCGGCTCAGGAATCACATCCGCCGTGAATTGTTGAAGGATATATCTTCCGCTTCCTGCAGAAGCTGCAGCGGTATAATTGACCGCAACACCGGCCAGGGTGATGTTGTTCAGAGAACTGCCCAACGTGGTGTAGGACAACGAACCGAAGGTCATATCGGCCCCGGGGCTCCAGGCGGCCCAGTTAATCGCGTCAGGATCATTGAGGGTCGTAGTGGAGCTGCCGCCGGGGTTAAAGCTCGATTCAGAAAGATAGGTCGTGCCATTGGCCACCACCACCCAACGGGCGTTTGCTGTTCCAGTGAGCGTGGAGCCGTGTTTTGCCGTCAGCACGCTGTTGGCATCAAATTTATAGGTGCCAGTATTTGTTGTCGTTCCGAACAGAAACGCCAAGTTGACCGCACGCGAAATCTGACCACCTGTGAAGGTATCCGCCGACCTTAAATCTTCGAGAGTACTTGGACTAGCAGCATTATTATATTGGAGCACTACGAAGTTCGGGTTAAAGGCCGTACCGCTGGTGTTGCTATACGTACCGGAAAAGCCGCCATACACCGATTGTCCGGTATAGGTGCCCCCACTGCTTAGAAGCGGCGTCGACGTGTTGTAAGCCAGCGTAAGAGTCACGCTTGAGTTGCCAGCAATACTCCCGGGACCACCTACTATAGTCTGGTTCGCTGTAGCCGCGCTTGCGTTTGCTCCATCGAACTTAAACACCACGGTTGCCTGCGCGATCCCTGCCAAACCCAGCAACACGCCGATTATGCATCCTATACTTTTCTTCATTTTTTCCTCCCTTTCATTTTTCCAACCGAATCCGCAACACCTGCTCCGGATCTACAAGCCGGTATGTTTCCTTCTGAAAACAGTACCTCTGCTTGTTTACGTTAACAATTTATTTCAAACAAACCTGTTTGTCCAGCAGTTATTCAACAAATATTCCAAAAGATCGATTCCCGTTACCGGGCCTTTGCTGCGTCAAGCTCCTCTTTGGACAGAACGCCGTCGCCATCCGTATCCAGCTTCGCAAAGGCCTTTAAAAGCTGCTCTTCAGAGATGGTTTTCCCCTGTCTGGCAAATTGCGCCTTTTTTTGCTCCAGGTATTGTTCTTTCGTCATCGCCGCAGCCGATACACTCCATCCGGCCGCTACCAAAATCGCTATGATCCACAAACGCTTCATTCCGGACCTCCTTTGTTTTCGTTCCCATTTCCTGACAAAAAAATCACACTCTCTCCCCCGAACCCCCATCATTGCGCCGCCGATCAAACCCATGGCAATCCTATTGGACAGGAACCGGTACCAAACAGGCGCCCTCGATCGGCCAAATTTTGAGCGGGCTGTTTTTCGTTGGCGGGGCCGAAAAGGGCCCCGCTCCGGGCCGGTCCGCATTTCGGCGGCTTCCTAAATAGTCCGTGTCGATCCGGTAGGGAGTTCCATCCGGTTGTTCGAATCGTTGGT
>CAZTEK010000210.1:0-3259 GCA_964612095.1 uncultured Verrucomicrobiota bacterium | reverse complement strand
TCGTCCCACAACGCCTGAGCCTCGATAAAATCAATCCCGTGCTTTTGCTTGTTGTTATCGCTTTTTTTCGGGTCGAACTCAAACTTCATGGTATACTTTCTATACCAAACGGAGTTTGTTGGCAATCCGGTATTTTGTAATTTGAACGGCGAAAATCGCGTGCGGCGAAGCGGTCACTGTTGGTAAAGCCGACGCCGTATTCGCCGCCTCCATCTTCCACTTCGGCGAATTCACCATCCGGCAAGTCAAAGAATACATGCGCTCAAAAGGTGTGACGGTAAGGTTGTAACGTCTGAATTCACCGGCCTGCTTAGGCAGAATCATTCCTTCGTTTCTCTGATAACCCAGAATGGAGTTGTCGCAGATACTCGCGCTCCGTCTTGCGATGCTTCCAGCTTATGAGTGATCCGTTTGGAAATAACGTTGCATCGGGGTTATCGATCTCAATGAATGACGGGAACGGCTTGGCGTGATCGTTCTGCGTGTTGAGCATGATCACGGTTCGGTCGTTGTGCAGAAATGTATCAAAGAAATCCTCAAGCGGCATTGGATTTTCCCGATCGAACAGCGATCTGGTTGTCTGGATACGATCGACAATGTGTCCTCGGCAGAGAGCCCGCGGTAGTTTGTTCTTATTGAAATCTGCGGTCGCTAAGAGATCGAGCGCTTCTCTCGTGATGCCCACAACTCGCCAGCCGTAATTCTCGATGCCCATAACGGCGGTTTGTATGGTCGTAAGGCGTCCGCTAGGGAAGTCCTCTGGGCAGGCTTGCTTGGCGTTAAAGAGCGCGACGTATAGCCCATACAGTGCTTGTCGCAGGCGTGAATCCGTCCTTAACTTCATGAAGACGTCCAACAGGTTGATTGATTGAACAATATCATCGGATAGTTAACTACCCTATATTCCGCTTATGAGTCAATAGGGTGCACCTTGAATTGAGGTCATGGAAGAGGCTGGCAGGGTTCGCGGCGGCTGTGTATATCTGATAAGGCAGGGAACGATGGAAGGATGGAATGCTGGGGAATGCGGGACCGTAACGTTTTGACATCCAATGTTCCAATAATCCACTATTCCAACCTTCTGCATTGTAGCCGAGGCTCGTGGCCTCGGTTTCTGGCGGGGTCACGGACCCCGCCCTGTAAGTGAAGGTAGACGCAATTTATAAAGTAAAGAAAAGGAAGAAGAGATGAGCAAGGAACTTGAAGAAGGGCAGAAGCTCGAACTGGATTGGAACAAGCTGGAAAAGGCTGTTGCCGGAACCAAGGGCATCATTCCGGTTGCGGTGCAACACGCTGATACCAAAGAGGTGATTTTGGTCGCTTACATCAATAAGCTGGCGTTTGAAGAGTCGCTGAAGCGCAAGATGCTGGTACTGTGGAGTTCGTCGCGGCAGGAGTTGTGGATCAAAGGGCTGACTTCCGGCGAAACCTTTGAACTGCTCGAGGCCCGTGTGAATTGTGAGCAGAACTCGCTTCTGTTCATCGTTCGCCCGAACCGCGGTGGTATCTGCCATACTAAAAACGGCGCAGGCCAACCGCGTGACTGCTATTACCGTAAAATTGATTTTGAAACCCGCGAACTCGAAAATCTTGATCCGTAGTACTTTCAACACAAAGACTCAAAGCACGCTAAGCGGCACGGAGAACATCTTCGGGAACTTCGTGCCTTTGTGTTAAGTCCCCAGTATTTGGAAAACTATGAATAAAACCGCACTATTACGCGCTGTGATTACCGAACTCGAAAACGATCTTCATCGTCAGCAGGACGCGAACAAGCAGGCTTCCGCCGGCGCGACCGACGGCGAGGCGCGTGCCGAAACCAAGTGGGATACCTGCGGGCTCGAATCGTCCTATCTGGCGCGCGGTCACGCCATGCAGTTTAAGGCGCTGGCGGCGGATGTTTGTGAATTGCGGGCTTTCGCGATTCCGGTGTTTGCCGGTTTGCCGATCGGAGTCGGCGCGCTGATTGAGACGGAGCTGGATAAAGAAAAGATGCTTTGCTTTTTGTTGCCGTGCGCCGGTGGGATTGAAGTGAGTTTTGAAGGATGCACGGTCAGTGTGATTACCCCGTCGTCGCCGATCGGCGCGGCGTTGTTAGATAAAAAGCAGGGCGATAAATTTTCATTTCGCGCGGGTTCATCGGGAAAGATTCTTTCTGTTTTATGAAAATGCCACGCAAACACCGTCCGCGAGGATTGGAAATCATTTACGAAGACCGCGATCTGCTTGTGATCAATAAAGAGCCCGGTTTGCTGACGATGAGTTTCCATCGCGATGAGTTGCAAACGGCGGAGTGTGTTCTGACCTCTTACCTGCGCAAGGGAGCGGCCCGCTCGCGTCTGCGTGCTTATGTGGTTCATCGGCTTGACCGTGAAACGTCCGGCCTGCTGATTTTTGCCAAGACCGAGGCGGTGCAGCAACATCTCAAAGATCACTGGAAAGAGGTAGAGAAAGAATATCTGGCTGTTGTGCACGGGTCGCTTGCAGAAAAATCGGGAACGCTTTCAAGCTATCTGGCGGAGAATGATGATCAGTTCGTTTATTCAACCGATCAGACGAAAGGCAAGTGGTCTGAGACGCAGTATCGTGTTATGCGCGAAAACAAAAATTTCAGTGAACTGAAAATCAACCTGCTGACCGGACGTAAAAATCAGATTCGCGTTCATTTCGCGGAGCTAGGCCATCCGGTGGTGGGTGACACCAAATACGGTCTGAAAGGGAAAAAATTTGAGCGCATGGCGTTGCATTCCCGATCTATAGCGTTTAATCATCCGCACAGTGGTAAGCGGATGATTTTTGGAGCACCGGTTCCGGAGTTTTTTACCCGCCTGATGGATAAATCAATCGTATGAAAAAGTGCCCATTCTGTGCAGAAGTCTGTTCAGTCCATTACGGATTATTACGGGATACTTGATCAGCTGTATAAATGAACAGCCTTGGTAACAAGGACTTGTCAATTGGGCGCAGTTGTTTATTCTACGCGGCAGAAACGGAGGGTTCACAATGCTTCTAGTTGTATTTTTTGCAGGGTGTTTGCTGTTTGCTTTGGCGTATCGTTTTTATGGCCGGTTTTTGCAAAAGGAAATGGAACTGGACGACAGCCGCCCGACGCCTGCACATACGATGTGCGATAATGTGGACTATGTGCCCACCTCCGGCATGATTCTGTTTGGGCACCACTTCAGTACGATTGCGGGTGCCGGACCGATTGTCGGCCCTGTGATTGCCGCGCTGGCGTTCGGCTGGGGGCCTGCGGTGC
>CAZTEK010000209.1:0-3261 GCA_964612095.1 uncultured Verrucomicrobiota bacterium | reverse complement strand
ACAAGCAGATTCAGAGTCTGCTGTGCTACCATTACACAATCGGGCAGAAGAACGGGAAATAAGCCAGAGAATCGTAAAGAGTGCAAGAGGGAATAGAGAAAAAGAGATGAGAGAAACCGGACAAAGCCGGGTTGTGGGTTTGTTGGGCGTCGGATTTGATACCGAAGACGGACAGATCAGAATCACACAAGCAGATGAATACCATGTTATTATGGGGTCCGGGGAAACCCATAAAGAACTGCATAAAATCTGTCACCGGATTAATCAATCGATTAAAGAATCCGGAAAAAAGCTGACGGACTTTTCGCCTGAAGAATTTATGGAGCTGGTAAAGGAACTCCATTAAAAATGGCTGCATCATGAAGATATTGTTTCTTACGAATAAACTTCCTCATGCGGAAGTTGCCGGCGGCCACCGGATTATTTATCAACGCATACAGTATTTAACTGAACGCGGCCATCAAGTCGGGGTGATTTCGTTTATTCAGGATGAAAAAAAAGAACGCGTAGATACCCTGCGGCCTTTGCTATGCAGATTAACCACATTACCACATCCGCACCGGAATTTTATTGTTCGCGCCTTTCATGACTATCTTTCCCTGAGCCGACCGGCCGTTTTCTGGAAAAGCTATACAGAAACCATGATGAAGGCTGTCGGCGAAGAGGCTGAGCAGGGGAAATATGATATTGTAATCGCCGAATTTTCTGAAATGGGGCAGTACCTGTATAAAAACCCCTATTTATCAGCGGTTCATAAAGTCATCTCCTGTCATCGGTGCGTAACAGCCGCGTATGAAAAATACACGGAACTGGGTGAAGTAAAAATGCGCCTGCATCTTAAAAGCATTCCTCAATTAAGGGGGTTGCAAAAATACGAATTCAACATGTACCGGTGCGCTGACCGCATCCTTGTCCTTACCCCGCAAGACCGTTTTACTATGCAATATTATGCACAAGATCTCGCGATTTCTGTTGCACCAACAGGCGTAGACACGCAGCAATTACAGGCCTCGCCCTCCGTTCCTAAGGAACCGATTATTTTATTAACTGGTTTTATGGGCGATCCTGCTAATGAAGATGGTGTCGAATGGTTTTATCATCACGTTTGGCCTCGGCTTCGCGCAAGGCATCCCGAAGTAAAATTCTATATCGTTGGCGCTGCGCCTGGTCGGCGAATCAAACAAATCGCAAAAAAAGATTCGCGCGTTATCGTGACAGGAAGTGTTAAAGATTTGCGGCCGTATCGTAATCGTGCGAGGGTTTTTGTTTCACCGGTTCGGCTTGGCTCAGGTTTGCGCACAAAAGTGCTCGAAGCGATGGCTGGTGGGGTACCTGTCGTTTCCACCTCATTAGGGATGGCTGGCATTGAAGCTCAAACCGGCGTTAATTGTTTAGTTGCAGATACGCCTGAGCTTTTTGCTCAGAGTGTCGAATGGCTGCTCACGGACCGCGAACTTGCCGCACGAATGGTTCGTAATGCCCGCGAACTGGTCGAAAAGAATCACTCGCTTGAAAGCGGTATGCTCCGCTTTGAGCGTATCCTTACAGAAATCACAGAAGGATAATCCGTATTATTTTGAGATTTTATTGAGGAGCTAAAATTTCGTCTCGCTATTTTCCGTTATTTGGAAAGAATGGTTTGCATTTTTCCAACCAATGGAAGACCGAGCATGGCGTTACCGTTTACACAGAAAATTCTACAAGATTGGGCCGGGTGGAAGGCGTTCCGCGACGGAAAACTGCTGTTCGAGCGCGGCGTCGTCGAAAAAGTCGAATATGATCATCCGATCATTTCAGGTGAATTAGCTGTCGGCATCCGCGGCATGCGCACAAAGTTCGAACTTCTGCCTGGCGGGATGGTCGACAATCTCTGTCCCTGCCGTGAAAACCAGGAACGCGGATTGATCTGCGCCCATCTTGTCGCACTGGGGCTTGAAGCGATCAAATTATACAGCGATCCGCAGCGGCAGGAAAAAGAGCGCAAGGAAAAGCTGCGCGCGGAACGGTTGCAGCAGCAGGATGAAACCAAATACATCACCCGCGTTCCATCGGATCACCCGAAAGCCGTTTCGGCCGTCCTGCGTATCATGCTCGAACAAAACTGGCGCGAACAGGCGCTTGGCGGACGCTTTCCGCTTCGTTGTGTCGCCGATTATCAGGGGAAATGCGTTTTGCTGGATGAAATTCCGCCCGGGGTGCCGCTGTCGTTTACGCCGCGCGATGAAAACCTGCTGTTTGTTATCGAGGATATCTGTGAAGGCCCGGCCAAAGGACGGCTGGTAGCCCGCGAGGCCGACTTCATCAACCTGCTGCAGCTTCTCTTCAACAAGCCGTTGAATGAGCAGGGTGCGACACAGCCCCTTTCGGTCTCCCCCGAAACGGCGGGCACAAGTCTGCGGATGGAGCTCGATGAAGCCAGCGGCGAACTCAACCTTTCCATGCACATCGATCCGCCAGCCGGGGATGAAAAACCGCTGTTTATCATCGGCGCCCGCGAGGGCTGGGTTTTTACTCACAACACCTTCCGCAAGCTGAACGAACTGCTGCCCGCACCGCTACGGAGCATCTATCATAACCCGACACGGATTGCCCGGCCTGCCGTACCGCACTTTCTTCACCACGAACTTCCAACCCTTGGAATTCTCATCCCGGTTGATACAAAAGTTTCACCCGATCTGTTGACGTTAAAACCGGCGGAACCGCGCTTCCGGTTGCTGGTCAGCGGCAGCCCGGCCTCACTCTCCGCAAAATTTTATGCGGAATACGGTCCGCACATTCTCATCGCCGGCCGCGATGAGGTCGCGGGGAATTTTTCCATTCCATCGCCCGATGACATTCTGGAATACGGAATACGCAACCCCGGGGCGGAAAAGCAGGCCCTCGATAAACTAGCCTTTTCGGGCTTTCGCGGGAATCGCGGCGACCTGCTCACCGCCATCGTCGGACCGCGCGAAGTGTTGAATTTTCTAGGCGGCGCCATTCCCCGCCTGCGGCGCTACGGCTGGCGCGTCGAACTCGAAGGCCGCGTGGCGCCATTCATGGACGACGCGGAATTCACCACACCTGTTATCCGGATCAACGAAGCCTCCGCCAACGGATTTTTCGATGTCGGCTATGCCTACGAAAACAGCGGCGGACAGAGTTTGAGCGAAAGTGAAATCCAGCGCGCGCTCAACATGGGTGAAGCCTTTGTCGAAAAGAACGGCCGCACCATCCTGCTCGATATCGACGCCATCGAAACCGCCCGCGAAGTGTTCAGCG
>CAZTEK010000208.1:0-3262 GCA_964612095.1 uncultured Verrucomicrobiota bacterium | reverse complement strand
GAGGCCCGGATGAATATGCCAGGTACGACGCAGGGGAATTGGGGTTGGCGGTTTCGGGAAGATATGATAACCACAGAGACAAGTCAGTGGTTGAAGGCGGCAACGTCCGCGACAGGAAGATAGGAGTTGTTTTTTATGGATACAGCGACAGTTACAACCGTGGTGCAAAACGTAGCAGAAACAACAAACAGTTTCTGGGATTTTCTTATGATGACATTACTGGTGCTGACCGGTTTTCTGGCCGGACGGTTTATGAAATATTTTTGCGAGCAGGCCATACGAAAAACCCCGCTAGGTCAGAACAGTTTACACCGGACGGCACTGGAGCTGGCGGCAAGAACAACGACTTTTCCGGCATCGGTAGTCGGTATTTGTCTGGCGTTGCGTTTGCTGGCGGTCAAGAGCTCCTTGCGCGGCGATGTGACGGCGGTTCTGATTACCATCGCGATAACGTATGTCGTTTACCAGATGGTCGAACTTTCCGGCTGGTGGGTTCGCCACGTGCGGGCAAAAACCCGTACGGCGCTTGACGATATGATGGAGCCCGTGGTGCGCAAAACATTGCGTACCATTGTTGTGATTCTCGGTCTGGTTCAAGTGGCCCAGCAATTGAGCGACAAACCAATCACTTCAATCCTTGCCGGACTCGGCGTCGGCGGTCTGGCCGTCGCGTTGGCAGCGCAAGATACGATTAAAAACTTTTTCGGCTCGCTGGTTATTTTTGCGGATCGGCCGTTCCAGCTGGGCGATTGCGTTAACGTGGATGGCACCGATGGTACGGTGGAAGAAGTCGGCATGCGTTCGACACGCCTGCGTACATTCGACGGCCATTTGGTGACGATTCCTAATGGCGAACTGGCCAATAAGACCATTCGAAATATTACCCGCCGGGCTTATATTAAACGCGTTATTAACTTTGCCGTTGCTTGCGACTCGACGTCGGAAAAGATGGAGCGAGCGCTCGTGATCCTCAAAGATGAGCTGAATCGTGCCAATGAAAAAATGCATCCGGACATGCCTCCGCGCGTTCATTTTAACGAATTTACTGCGGCCGCACTGAATATTCAGGTGATCTACTGGTTTGCCCCGCCGGATTATTGGTCGTTCATGGAATTTGATCAGGCCTTTAATTTGGCCGTACTCCGCCGGTTTACTGACGAGGGAATTGAATTGGCTTTTCCCGGCAGAGTGCCGCGGACTGGCGATTCAAAACGGGTTAGTTGATTCCCGTTTTAGTGAGAATGCTGGTGCCGGATTTTCCTCCGGCAAAATCCACCAGATCGGTGACGATCTGAATCGTTTCGTCGAGGATCGGATCGTCCTTATCAGCCTTTTTACTGTCCAGCTGTTCATCCTGAAGCTTATCGAGTTCCTTTTCGGCGACAATTTCTACAACGCGGTCAGCAAGCTTGAGAGAGACTTCCGGATTATTCATCCGTTTATGGATGCGATCACGCTGGGCAAGAAAGGTTGTAAAGGCCGTATTTCCTGTCATGCGTGATTCAGATTTGTTGCGCAATTCGGGAATAGCCGCCTTGACCGGTTCAGTCCAAGTCCGGTAGTAGGCACCGCGGACCTGCGACCATGGCAGAGCTTTTGGTAAAAATTCTTCGCCTATTTCAAGTGCATCATAAAGTGAAGGCAGTACGATGTCGGGCACAACGCCTTTCAGCTGTGTTGAGCCGCCTGAGATGCGGTAGAAGCTGGCTGTAGTGACTTTTAGAGAGCCAAGGTCCTCCGTGAGTTTAGAAAGCGGATAGACGGTTTGCACGGTGCCTTTGCCATGCGTTTTGCTGTCGCCAACAATTACCGCGCGACTGTAATCCTGTAAGGCTGCGGCGACAATTTCAGAGGCTGATGCACTGAGTCGGTTGACCAGTACCACTAGTGGGCCGCTATAAACCGTATCGGGATCTCCGTCAGGCAAAACAGAAACACCCTGTTGTTCGCGCACCTGCACAATGGGGCCGATGGGAATGAAAAGTCCGGCGATATCAATCGCTTCAGTCAGTGATCCTCCGCCGTCATTGCGCAGATCGAGGATGACCCCATCAACGCGATTGGTTGAAAATTCTTTAAGTATACGGCGGACATCGACGGAGGCGCGGCGTGCGTTGTCATTGCCTTTGCGGGAGCCTTCAAAGTCCGCATAAAATTCGGGCAGGGTGAGTACACCGATACGATAGGGTACGCCGTTGGTTTCGGTAATTTCGTGTACGGCCCCTTTGGCGGCCTGTGCCTCCAGTTTTACTTCCGCACGGATCAGATCGATGGTTTTGGTGCGTGTGCCGGTGGTGTCATCGGCCGGGATGACAGTCAGAACGACCTTGGTTCCTTTTTCACCGCGAATGATGCGTACGGCCTTACTGAGCGGCCAGTAGAGAATGCTCACCGGCTCCTTATCACCTTGCGCCACGGCAATGATTTTATCGCCCGGTATAAGCCGTCCGTCCTGTTCCGCGGGGCCGCCTGCAATTAATTTCTCAATTTTGGCGGTGCCGTCTTCGCTACGGAGCGTTGCGCCGATGCCGACAAGCGAAAGACTCATATTAATATCGAAATCCTCCACACCGCGCGGAGAGAGATAGTCGCTGTGTGGATCATAGCTATGGGTGAAAGCGCTAAGATAACGCTCCAAAATCATTTCGCGGTCGAAGTTGTTTTCGATAAGCAACTGATATTGTTTATAGCGCTCGCGGACATATTCAGTCGGCTTGAGCGCCTCGATACCTTTGGCTTCGGCGACGACGTTCGTTCCTTCGGGTTTCTTATCGTTTTTGCCAGCCTCAATGGCGGCGATACGGGCGACGTAGTCGTTTTTCACTTTTTTACGCCAGAGGTCATCCCATTCCGCTTCGTCAGCTGGCCACGGTGCCGTGTCGCGTTTCCAGCGGTAGGTTTCTTCTTTATCGAGATCAAAGCCTTTGTCGAGTAATTGGTTGGCATAGGCTACACGGTTAATAATTCGTTTTTTGAATCGCTCAAATACAGTCTGTGCAAAGTCGGTTTTACCCGCTTTAACCATGACGGCGAGATTGGTGCCTTGCAGTTGGAATTCAGCGATGTCGGTAGCGAGGAAAAAGGAGTGATCGTAATCGAGCGAATCAATGAAAAGCATTAGCGCATTGGTGGCGATGGTGTTGTTAAACTCGTCACGATTGAGATGGATGTGAGGCATGCGATCTGCTACCCGCGAGGCAATTCGCTCGACGGGTAGCGTATCCTGCGGCGGCGCATTGGTGGCGGTAATTGCAGAAGCGTC
>CAZTEK010000207.1:0-3262 GCA_964612095.1 uncultured Verrucomicrobiota bacterium | reverse complement strand
AATTTTTAGTTTACAAATGCGCTTTTTCGATCATTTTAATGATCATTAATGATCAAATAGGAGCGGTTAGATTATGAACGTACGGGAACGACATGATCAGATTATTCAGGCCATTGCAGAACGCGGAACGCTATCGGTGCGTCGCGCCGTTGAATTGACTGGCGCGAGCGAGATCACCATCCGCCGCGATTTTTCAAATCTGGCTGAATCAGGCGTGGTGGAGCGCCACCGCGGCGGAGTCGGCGTGCCGATCGGAGAGCAGATGTCCCCGTTTGCCTTCCGGCAAGTGCGTTTCTCAGAAGAAAAGGCCGCGCTCGCCCGGCGTGCGGCTAGTTTACTTAAACCAGACGACGCCCTATTTATCGATGGCGGAACCACTACGTATCATCTAGCTACTTGCTTGCCGGATATTCCTATTCAGATTTTCACCAACTCATTGCGCTTTGCTGAAGCCATGGGTGCGCGCAAGGGGCTTAAGGCTTCTCAAAATGTTTATCTTTCCGGCGGCAAGGTTTATACACGCGGCGGACTGCTGGTTGGCCCCAGCGTAGTGAGTGGACTCCAGCAGTACCATGCGAACTGGGCTTTCATCTCCGTCGCAGGCATCACGGAGCAGGGGTTCTACAATACGGATGAGGAAATCGCCGCCGCCGAACGGGCTATGATTCGCAATGCCGACAAAGTGGTTGTATTGGCCGATCATAGCAAAATCGGAAAGTATGCCCTGTGCTTGATCTGCCCGATCGATCAGGTCGACTATCTGATCACCGATGCCGATCCCGCTCGCTCGGCCTTACTCCCTAAGCTTGTTCAGCAGGGTGTCACCGTGTTGCATGTGTAATTGATGTAAAAATCGGGCAAGCAATTGCGGGCCCGATTGGGCAAAAAGTAAATTCGCATATTTTTTACGGCATAGTTTTGCCACTCATCTATTGGTAAATGATGTCGAGATTCGTGATGTGTAAGATTTGCTCGGGCTTGCGGCAGGGAAAGAAGTGGCTGGCAACCCTTGGAAAAACAGGGTAAAACCACATAGTTTTTACGGGGAATTATTTATGCCAAAAGCCAATGTGAATATGATTTGCGATATCGCCGAGTTGTCGTCGCTCTTTGAAAAGAGCAGCAACCTTGATGATTTTCTTCAATCCGCCGTGAGTGTGGTGGCTTGGCATATGCAGGCGGCCGTCTGCTCGATTTATAGCTATGACGACAAAGACCGGATGCTCACGCTACGCGCTACGCAGGGTTTGAGTCCAGTTGCCGTTGGTAAAGTGCAGTTGCGTTTGGGGCAGGGGTTGACTGGGCTAGCCCTTAAGGAGTTGCGGGCTATTCGGGAGGCCCGCGCCGCCCGGAGTCCTAAATTTCAGCCGGTTAAGGGGATTAATGAAGAGCGCTACGAGGCCTTTCTGGCGGTGCCGATCCGGCGCGGTCTGTCGCGTGTCGGTGTGCTGGTGGTTCAGGATACGCAGCCGGACTATTTCGATGAAAAGGACGAGCAGGCGCTAAAGGCGATTGCGGCACAGTTGGCCACGGTAATTGAAAATGCTAACCTGCTATTGACGATGCATCGGCAGGAGGATGCAACGAAAACGGAGTCCCAAGAGGTTCCGAAGATGATTAAAGGGCGTCCAGCCAGTGGAGGCGTAGCACAAGGTAAGGCGACTTTTATTATTTCAGGGCGCGACGGTAGTTTTAAAGCGCCATTGGATATTCCTCAGAATCTTACCGCCAGTGATTTTGATCTCGCGCTACAGCGGACCGAGCAACAGCTTAAGGATCTTCAGCGCCAAGCCGATGAAGAACTTTCTGATGTGGCACAGCTGATCTTTAATGCGCATCTGTTGATTTTGGCGGATGATGAGTTTTCTGGCGAGATTCGACGGCGTATTGAGGCGGGCACGCCTCCGACTGAAGCCTTGGTGACGTTGGTTAATACCTATATTGAAATTTTTTCCGCCAGTTCCAATGTTCGCCTGCAAGAAAAAGTGCACGACATGAAGGATCTTGGGCACCGGTTGTTGGCCAATTTGGCGGGTGGGGATCAAAAAATCGGCGATTATAGCGGCCAGATTATCGTGGCCGATATGCTGTTGCCGTCGGATATTCTTAAGTTAGCGACGGAGAATGCGGAAGGATTCATCGTGCTAGGTGGAGTTACTTCGCACAATGCGATTATCTGCCGCTCGCTTCAGAAGCCGATGGTGATGATTGATCCGCAGCAGTTGGAGCTTCTCTGTAAATCGTGTGAACTTTTGATGGACGGCGATCAGGGCGCCATTTTTATTCAGCCATCGGTGGAGATTCTTAAAGAGTATGAGGAAAATCGCCGTGCGTCGGCAGAACTGGAAAAGGCCCCGCCAGTCAAAAAGGAAACCTGGACGGCGGACGGCACCCGTATTCATATTTATTCCAACATTAATTTACTGAGTGATTTGAAGTTGGCGTTGAGTTTTCGCACGGAAGGGGTTGGCCTTTATCGTAGTGAGTTCCCGTTCATTATCCGCAACGCCTTTCCATCGGAGGAAGAGCAATATCAGGTGTATTGCCGAATTGTAGAGTCAATGGATGGGCGTGAAGTGACTTTCCGTACACTGGATATCGGTGGCGATAAGGTGCTTTCTTATCAGGGCGAGGCCGAAGAGGCCAATCCGTTCCTCGGGTTGCGTGCCATTCGGTTTTCGTTGTTGCATAAAGATATTTTTGCGGAGCAATTGCGCGCTTTTCTCCGAGCTGGCGTAGGCGGCAATACGCGCATCATGTTCCCACTCATCTCGTCGCTCGATGAATTTATCGAAGCGCGTGATGTGGTATACGCCTGCATGAAAGAACTTGATGAACGCGGTGTGCCGTATAATCGCGCTACGAAGATTGGAATCATGGTGGAGTTGCCCTCAGCGGTAGAGCTGATTGAAGATCTCGCCCACGAGGTTGATTTTATGTCGATCGGCACGAATGATCTGATTCAGTATATGCTGGCCGTTGACCGAACCAACGAAATGGTGTCGAAGCTTTATCTTTCGCACCATCCGGCGATTTTGCGTGCGATCGAGCGAGTTGTTTCGGTGGCCAATAGCCATCGTAAAGATGTTTCGATTTGCGGTGATATCGCCATGGACCCGAAAATGATTCCATTCCTGCTGGGGGCTGGGATTACCAAGCTAAGTCTATCGCCTCGGCGGGTGTATGAAATTCAGCAGGTGATCGAGCGGGTCAGTATGGAAAAGGCTGTTTACATGACTCGGCGGATGCTGGCTTGTAGCCG
>CAZTEK010000206.1:1291-3280 GCA_964612095.1 uncultured Verrucomicrobiota bacterium | reverse complement strand
CAAGCTTTGGAAAATCGCGCGGTGTAAGGGTTTGTAAAACGATAGGACGGGCATGGATCAGGTAACTCACAACAAAATTGTTTCTTTTATCTGGGGCATTGCGGACGACGTTTTGCGCGACCTGTTTAAGCGCGGCAAATACCCGGATGTGATCCTGCCCATGTGCGTGATTCGACGCATGGATGCCGTGCTGGAGCCGACCAAGCAAGCGGTACTCGACACCAAAAAGATGCTGGACGCTGCGCATATCACTGAACAGCGCGCCGCGCTGTGCAACGCATCCGGTCAGGCTTTTTACAACACCTCAAAGTTCACTCTGCGCGATTTGAAGTCGCGCGGTAGCCAGCAGGCGCTTTTGGCCGACTTTGAGGATTATCTCAACGGCTTTTCCCAGAACGTTCAGGACATCATCGAAAACTTCAAATTTCGCAACCAGATTCCGACGCTCTCCAAAGCCGATGCGCTGGGCACACTGATCAATAAACTTCTCGACCCCGGAATAGACCTCTCTCCGGCGGGCATTGACAACCATTCCATGGGAACAGTTTTTGAGGAGCTGGTTCGCAAGTTCAACGAGGAAAACAACGAAGAGGCCGGTGAGCACTGGACGCCGCGTGATGCCGTGCGCCTGATGGCAAACCTCGTGTTTCTGCCGATTGAAGATCGTTTGAAGTCCGGTTCCTATCTGCTCTACGACTGTGCCTGCGGTACGGGCGGTATGCTCACCGTGGCGGAAGAAACGCTCACGGGAATCGGGAAAAGGCGCGGGCTCCAGATTCGCAGTCATTTGTACGGGCAGGAAATCAATCCCGAGACCTACGCCATTTGCAAAGCCGACATGCTGTTGAAGGGCGAAGGCGAAAACGCCGATCACATCGTCGGCGGCGCGGAATGGTCTACGCTTTCGCACGATGCTTTCCCGGCGCAGGAGTTCGACTTCATGCTCGCCAACCCGCCTTACGGCAAGAGCTGGAAGAAAGACCTTGAAGCCATGGGCGGCAAGGACGGTATGCGCGATCCGCGCTTTAAAGTGATGCACCAAGGCGAAGAAATGTCGCTTGTAACCCGTTCCAGCGATGGACAGATGCTTTTCCTTGCCAACATGGCGGCCAAAATGAACGACAAATCGGCGCTGGGTAGTCGCATTGCGGAGGTTCACAACGGCAGTTCGCTTTTCACCGGCGATGCCGGACAGGGCGAAAGCAACATCCGCCGCTGGCTCATCGAAAATGACTGGCTGGAAACCATTGTTGCCCTGCCGCTCAACCTTTTCTACAACACCGGCATTGCCACCTACATTTGGGTGCTCTCCAACAAAAAGCCCGCGCATCGCAAAGGCAAGGTGCAACTGATTGACGCAACACAGTGGTTTAAACCGTTGCGTAAAAACCTAGGCAAAAAGAACTGCGAGCTGTCGCCGGAAGACATCGAACGCATTAACCGCACCTTCCTCGACTTCAAAGAAACGCCCGAATCTAAGATTTTCCAGAATGAAGCCTTCGGCTATTGGAAAGTCACGGTCGAGCGACCGCTTCGCCTGCACAGCCAGCTTTCACTTAAAGCGATTGAAACGCTGCGCTTCGCCTCCGGCGATGATGAGCTGCGCTCGGCCATTTATGAAGAGTTTGGCGAGGCACTATTTGTGGACTTTGCTAAGGTTGCGGATGCCGTCGAACAATATTTGTCCGAATGGTCTGATCCGTCCGAGGACTCCGGCACGGATGAAGAAGAAGGCGCTGCCAAGAAAGGGTTGCCCGAGAAGAAAAAAAAGAAACTGCTCGATGCCAAGACCTGGGAACGCGACGGACGCCTCGTTGAAACGGCTATGATGTTGCGTACGGCGCTGGGCGACAAACTTTTTGAAGACCACAACATTTTCCGTGAACGCGTGGATGCTGAAATCAAGAAAGCCGACGTGAAACTCTCCGCCGCAGACCTGAAACAGATTCTCAAAGCTGTGAGCTGGCGCGTCGAAACGGCTGCGCCGGT
>CAZTEK010000206.1:0-1191 GCA_964612095.1 uncultured Verrucomicrobiota bacterium | reverse complement strand
GAAACCGACTCCGACCTGCGCGACACCGAACAGGTTCCGCTTTTGGAAGAAGGCGGCATCGAAGCCTTTATCCGGCGGGAAGTTTTGCCATACACGCCGGACGCATGGATCAAAGAAGGTGCCACCAAAATTGGCTACGAAGTCAGCTTCACCCGCCATTTCTACAAACCACAGCCCCTGCGTACGCTCGAAGAAATTGCTGCCGACATTCTGGCGGTTGAGCAGGAAGCCGAAGGGCTGTTGGACGGGTTGCTCAAGGGAGGCACGAAGTCATGATTGCCGACGATGTTCTCTTTAAGGGCATTCATGACCTCGCCAGCCGAATGAAGGATCTTGAGTGGCAGGCTGAGCAGCAATACCTGCCGATAGTTAATGACCTTTTGCACACCCGCTCCCGCGATATCGCTGCCATTGAGCATACGCTCGATGGTCTACTTGACTTTTGCGGCTGCGAATCGGTTCTGCAACTCTACAAACGGCTCTGCCGCTATTACTGGGAGATCGACCCGGTAGCCACCGCTGGCTACATTAACGCCTATCGCGAAATGTGGGACAGCGAGAGTCCGGGAGAATCTGCATGAGTTATCGTCTTTTCATCAGCAGCGTTCAGAAAGAACTGGCGAAAGAACGCACGGCGTTATGCGCCTATCTGCGGGGCGATGCTTTGTTGCGCCGGTTTTTTGAGCCGTTTTTATTCGAAGACCTGCCCGCCACTGACCAACGGGCCGACGCTTGTTATTTAGAAGAGGTTCAGCGGTGCGACATTTATCTTGGAGTTTTTGGTCACGACTACGGACGGGAAGATGCCGAAGGCCTTTCGGCGACGCACCGGGAGTTTAACCGTGCAACGGAGCTCGGGAAATACAGGCTCATCTACGTCAAAGGGGCGAGTGACGCAGAACGCGATCCGAAAATGGCGGGTCTGATCGAACAGGCCGGGGCGGAACTGATCCGCAAACGGTTCAATTCCGCTGAGGGATTGATCGCAGGAGTTTATGCGAGTTTGATCCGGTTGCTGGAAGAACGGGAGCTTATCCGTTTTTCTCCCTTCGATGCCTCCTTTTGCCGCAATGCCGCGCTGGAGGATTTGGACAACGAAAAGATCACCCGCTTTCTCGGGCTGGCCCGGCGAGGTCGCAGTTTTCCGCTGCCGGAAGAGACCCCGCCGTTGGAGGTGCTCGCCCATCTTAA
>CAZTEK010000205.1:0-3285 GCA_964612095.1 uncultured Verrucomicrobiota bacterium | reverse complement strand
CTGTAATCCTGTCTGAAATTCTTCCGGAATGGTTTCGTTACTGATCTGATTTTTTTATTTTCATGAATTGAACGGTAGAAAGGGCCCTCGTGTCGTGTGCTTCAACTTAATTACCGGGCGTTGGTCACGTAGAGTAAAGAGACCGTCTGATGATGGGATGTGCTAAAAAACAGCTTTACAGAATTCCCAAAACGGGAAATAGTATGTTTTATGCGGAGGCCGTATGATGAATGCAAAAATAATTAGAACAGAAGCTGACTGCGAAGCCGCGCTGGCCCGTATTGAAGAACTGATGGATGCCGCCGCCGGAACGCCGGAAGGCGAAGAGCTGGATCTGCTCAGCCTGCTGGTGTGGAATTACGAGCAGGAGCATTATCCGATCGGCTCGCCGACGCCGCTGGAAGCCATTGAATTTTTCATGGATCAGAACAATCTCACCAAAGCCGATATGGTGAAATATCTCGGCTCGCCGAGCAAAGTATCGGAAGTGCTCAGCGGCAAACGGGCGTTGAGCAAAACGATGATCCGCAAGCTGGTTGAGGGTCTCGGCATTCCGGCGGAAATCCTGCTGGAGGTTGGAACGCCATCGAAAGTTTCCTATCTGCCGTCTAAAACGTCACAGCTTCGTGTGGCGGAAGAGGGCGTTCCTTACGGAAAGGCAAAGCGCAAAAGGAGTTGACCCGTAAACGGACTCTTATCCGCCGGACTTGCAGGAAGAAGCCGTGAAAACCGTCCTCATGCAGGCGGAGCTTCTTTGTGCCGACTGGTCAGAACAGTGAGATAATCTGCTTGAACGCTTCTCTTAAATGACAATAATCCGTCCCCATCTTCAGGGCAGGGTGAAATACCCGACCGGCGGTGATAGTCCGCGAGCCGAAAGGCAGATGCAGTGTGATTCTGCAACCGACAGTACAGTCTGGATGAAAGAAGATAAATTGATGCGAGAACCTTTTGCCCTGGATGACGTGTGTCTTCAGGGTTTTTGCATTTTAAGGACGGCTGATTATGAGCGAAAAGTTGTTTGATTCGATGGAAGAGATATTGGATGCAATCCGGCGCGGTGAGCTTGTGCTGATTACGGATGATGAAAACCGTGAAAACGAAGGCGATGTGGTTTGTGCCGCAGAATCCTGCACATCGGAGCAGATTAATTTTATGATTACGCATGCGCGCGGGCTGGTTTGCGTACCGATTACTGCAGAGCGGGCGGCGCATCTCGGTCTGAAGCGGATGAATGTTTCGCACGAAGGTGATAAATACAGGACGGCGTTTACGGTTTCGGTCGATGCGGCTGATAGCACCACGGGGATCAGTTCGGCAGAACGGGCGCATACCGTGCGTATGTTGGTTGATCCAAAGACAAAACCTGAGTCGCTGGTCTGTCCGGGGCATATCTTTCCGTTGATTGCAATGAATGGCGGCGTGTTGGAGCGTGCTGGGCATACGGAGGCCACGATTGATTTGACCCGTCTGGCCGGGCTTCAGCCCGCTGGAGTGATTTGTGAGGTGACCAACGATGATGGTTCCATGGCTCGTCTGCCGGAGCTGGTAAAGTTTGCCAAGAAGCACGGCCTAAAAATGACGTCGGTCGCAGAGATTGCAAAATACCGCTATGTGAATGAGAAGCTGGTTCATATGGAGCGGCGGGTGAAGATGCCGACCCGCTGGGGCGATTTTAATTTGAGCGTTTACAGTTCGGTTGTCGACGATAAGGATCATCTGGCCTTGTTTATGGGTGCGCCGTCTGCTGAAAGGCCATATCCGCTAGTGCGTGTTCATAGTGAATGTCTTACGGGGGATGTATTTGGATCGGCGCGTTGCGACTGCGGCGACCAGCTCCAGTGTTCCATACAGATGATTAGCGAATACGGTTATGGCGCGGTGATCTATATGCGGCAGGAGGGGCGTGGTATCGGGTTGACCAAAAAGATTCATGCGTATGAACTTCAGGATCAGGGGATGGATACGGTCGAAGCTAACGTTGAGCTTGGGTTTGCTGCCGATTTACGTGACTACGGAATCGGCGCGCAGATTTTGAAAGACCTCAATATGACGGAGATCCGTTTGATCACCAATAATCCGGCCAAAATTGACGGCCTAGATAAATACGGTATTGAGATTGTAGAACGGGTGCCGATTGTGCTTCCTTCAACACCGCACAATGTGCGCTACCTGACCACTAAGCGTGACAAAATGAAACACATGCTCTAAAAGCGTGGAATAGTGGATGATTGGAGTGTTGGAGTGATGGGAAAGAATTTTTCTAAAGCAGAGCGGTTAGATGCGAGCGGATTGCGGTTTGCTATCGTGGTCAGCCGATTTAATGAGGAATTGACGGAACAGCTGTCGGCAGATGCTTTCCAATGTCTGGAAGAACACGGTGCGAAAGCTACCGATGTTGAAATTTTTCAGGTTCCGGGCGCGTATGAAATTCCGGTGGTGATTAACGAGCTGGCAAAAAGCGGTAAATATAATGCGCTGATTGCGTTGGGTGTGGTGGTGGAAGGTGAAACACCGCATGCACAGATGATCGGTGATTCAACAGGGGTCGCGTTGCTCGATATCGCTCGCGAACACGGTGTTCCGGTAATTAATGAAATTGTCGGCACACGCAATTGGGGACAGGCCGTGGCGCGTTGCACCCGCAGTCGGACGAGTCGTGGTTGGTACGCGGCCGAAGCGGCTATTGAAACCTCTAATATTTTAAAAACGATAAAAGGATTTAAATGACTAAAGTGACGGGTCGCCGCCAGGCGCGTGAGTGGGCTGTGCAGTTTTTATTTCAGACGGAATTTAATCCTGAAGAGTTGAATGCCGCCTTAGCTGATTTTTGGAGTGATGATGACAGAAATCCCTCTGTACGCGATCAGACTTATGTGAATGAAGTCGTGCGCGGTGTAGTCGAAAAACAGCGTGAAATTGATCGGACGATTTCGAAGTACACGCAAAACTGGGATGTGGATCGGCTCGGTGTTCTTGATCGTATTGTGATGCGCGTGGCGACGTATGAAATGCTTTTTCGAGGCGATATTCCGCCCGTTGTTTCAATTAATGAGGCGGTAGAAATTGCCAAGGCCTATAGCGGCAAAGAGTCAGGACGATTTGTTAACGGTGTGCTCGATCGGATTCAAAAGGAACTTGAGCGTCCGTCGCGCAGTACGCATTCGACACAATGACAGCTCACGAACCATTCATGCAACGGGCACTTGCGCTGGCGCGGCGCGGGGAAGGGCTCACGCGGCCTAATCCCCCGGTTGGTGCGGTGCTGGTTCAGAATGGAAAAAT
>CAZTEK010000204.1:0-3286 GCA_964612095.1 uncultured Verrucomicrobiota bacterium | reverse complement strand
CGGACGGTAATGTTGTCGGGCAGAAAAGCAGAGAGCTTCTCGAATACCGCCGTCAGCTTTTCAGCCATCGGGGTTCCTTGAAACTGCTCAAGCGCCTTGGAACCGATCAGTAAAGCGGCCAGCTCGCCCTCGTTCATCTGGACGGCGGGCAGCATAAAGGTCGGCTCGCTGTAGAAATAACCGCGCTTCAAGGCGTCGTATTCCAGCGGAGCGCCCATCCGGTCGCGCAGAAAATCGAAGTCGCGCTGGGCGGTCTTGGTTGAGATTTCCCACTCCGACGCAAAGGTTGCGCAGTTAGGATATTTGCCATCACGAATCTGCCGATCCAGCGCCAGCAACCGTTCCGCCTGAGTTTTGCTTCGTTTCATATGATCTTTATATTGAGGCGGGTGCCGCAGGCGGCTGTATATCCGAAACGGACGGGAGCCGTTTCACCATTTTATCGAAGTCGGATTCAATCCGCTGGGTCTTGTTGAATTTTTCGTATTCGGCGAATGCTTTCTCTTCGGCCTGTTTACGGGAAATGGAGCCAAACCCTTCAAGAATTCTGTATTCATTAAACTCGAGAAACCGGTTCACACTTTCCGCAAAGCTCTCCATGCTGAACGTCGTACGGTTTTCAATGATCCGCTCGATGTAGTCAAAAAAGGCGGTCACTGTCCGTTCTAGTTTTTTGATCTCATCTTCTTGCAGGTAGTTCTTTCCAACCGTTGCATCGGATTTCAACACACGGCCATCCGGTGCGTTCTTATAGGTCATCATGCCCATCAGCGGCTTTTTGGCATCCGCATTCAAATAGACAATCTCTGATGCGGTATGACCCGTGATTGCAAAATGAAATTTGTCCTGAACATGGGCATAAAACTGGCGGGTGATTTCCGATTGCGGATCATAGTCGATGCTGCATTCGGCAAAGATATCGGTGATTTGTTGATAGATTCGGCGTTCGGACGCCCGAATGGAACGAATGCGCTCCAGCAGTTCGCGGAAATAGTCCTTGCCGAAAAAACGACCGTTTTTCAGCCGCTCATCATCCATGGCAAAACCCTTGGTGATGTACTCTTTAAGCAACTGCGTTGCCCAAATGCGAAACTGCGTGGCTTTGGATGAGTTCACCCGATATCCGACAGAAATGATCGCATCCAGATTATAGAATTTAACAGCACGGGTCTGTGTTTTCCCATCAATCGCACCGTGTTGAGTGGTATGTTCCAAAATGGAACCAACCACTTTTTCTTCGAGTTCACCGGATTCGAAGATGTTTTTAAGGTGCTTGGTGATGGCTGGACGCTGCACTCCGAACAGCGCGGCAATCCGATCCTGTGTCAGCCAGATCGTTTCGCCGTGCAACACACACTCCACCTTCACCTGCCCATCCGGAGCAGTATAAAGCAGGAAATCGGTTGCTTCATCCCGTATGGTCAATCTGCGTTCATTTCCCTGAGTCATAACAAACTCCTGTTTTCACCTGCACCGCCGCCTTGAGCTGCACTTGCCGCAGCCGCTGGTCGAGATCGAGCAACCGTTCCGCCTGTGTTTTTGATCGTTTCATGGTTTTATTCCAAACTGCGGATGAATTCTGCGGTTTTACGGAAATTAACAAAAGCGGCGTCAGCGGTTTGTGGCATCAGCTCTCCGGCATAAATGACGGTTCCGCGTGGAGAACCGGGATAGCGGGATTGAAACGGCTTGAATCCTTTTGTCATTTCCGGCGAGTAGGTTTCGGCGGCTTTAATTTCAACCGGATGCAGATTCCGGTGGCGGCGGACGATCAGGTCAACCTCATTGCTTTTTCCGTCGCGGTAGAAATATAGATTGGGCATCTGGCCGGCATTCGTGCGGGTTTTGAGCGCTTCGGCAATCACCATATTTTCAAAAAGACCGCCCATCAGCGGATCGCGGGCGGCTTGCGCCGGAGAGTCGATATCCAGCAGCCAGGCTGCCAACCCCGGTTCGGTGAAATAAAGTTTAGGCGTTTTGACTGCGCGTTTCCCGGCGTTTTCAAACCAGGGCGAAAGACGGAAGATGATGTGAGATGCCTCCAGCACCGTTAGCCATTCATTTAATGTGGCGCGGGCAACACCCACATCATTGGAAAGAGAGCTGACATTCACGATCTGTCCGACCCTCCCTGCCAGTGTGCGCAGAAATTTTTCAAACAGATTCAGGTTGCGGATCGTTGTGAACTGACGGAGATCGCGCTCGATATAGTTTTGAAAATACTCCGCATAAAGAGCGCTGGGGCGAATGTCTTCATGGTAAAGGCGCGGCATAAATCCCTGATGAAGCAGTTCGTCCCGTGTTAACAGAATTCCGGCCCGCTCAATTTCTTCGATGGAAAGCGGGAGCAGGCGCAGCAGAGCGGTGCGCCCGGCCAGCGACTGACTGACAGCTGCCGCGAGATCCATCTGGTGACTGCCGGTCAGAATGTACTGGCCGCGTTTGTCTGTTGCATCGGCCAATCCCTGAATGTAAGACAGCAGCTCGGGAACCCGCTGAACTTCATCAATAATGACCGGAGCCGGATAGGTTCTGAAAAACCCGCGGGCATCTTCTTGCGCCAACCGGCGTGTATCGGGATTTTCCAGACTGGCATAGGCATAATCAGGGCACAGCCTCTTTGCCAGCGAAGTTTTTCCGGACTGCCGCGGACCCGTAATCGTCACGACCGGATACTCCTTGCGGGCTGTTTCAAACTCGGCGGATATCGTCCGCTCAATCCACTGTACGGGCTTCATGTAACGTCCCCTTCCTGTTGAATCGCAACAAATTAAGCAGTATAGGGGAAATTTGTAAAGTAAACATTGCAATTTTCCCTTACCGGCTGCCGCACCTGCAGCTTGATCTCCATCGGCCTTCGGCATTCATAAGAAGACAACGCAATAAGTATTTTTGACGCTTCGCTTCTTTTTGGAAATACGAAAAGCAGTTGCCACTTCACTTTGTTTCGTTGCCGTCGCGCTAGCGCCAGCCAGTTGGTGAATACACCTGCTCGGAATACCAGGTCACCGCAGGCCGGGTTCCGTATTTATAAACCTCACACACTCCCATACTCACACACAGTCCTCCGTCCTCGTCTTCCGTCCTCCGTCCTCTGTCCTCTGATTTCTGTCCTCTGACCGCGGTCTCCCGCCCCGCCTCCGTCTTCCGTCCTCTGTCCTCTGATTTCCGTCCTCTGTCCTCGGGCTTCCGTCCTCTGTTTTCAGCGTCTATGACGCCCAGTGTCCGACCGGCTGTGTAAAATCGGGGGCATGAACTTAAATAGAGAACAGTTTTTAAAGGCGGT
>CAZTEK010000203.1:0-3299 GCA_964612095.1 uncultured Verrucomicrobiota bacterium | reverse complement strand
GCGTGATCACGCCGACGACTTCTTCGCCCGCCTGCCATTCTTCATCAATCAGCGCCTCAGGATCAACGAACAGCCAGTTTCAACTCCTCTATGACTACTCTTTCCGTCGGACAGTCTGAATAAAGGCTTCCGGAGGAATGCCGTAGACGCGTTTGAAAACTCGGGAGAAATGGTACGGATCGGAATATCCCGACTCTTCGGCAACTTGTTTGATGAGCAGGTTTTGTCCGGAAAGCATCTCGGCGGCCCGTCCCATTTTTAATCGGGTCAGCAGTTGCAGCGGCGTTTCGTTTGCGTAGCGCTGGAAAAGGCGGCAGAGATACGCTTTGTCCAGATGGCAGTCCCGCGCAGCCTGTTCGATGTTTCCAAGGGTTGGAAAATTCTGTTCTATGTGCTGCCGGCAGCGCAACCAGGTTTGCCATGCCGGTGAAAACGCTTCCTGGTGCGGCAGCGCGGTCTCGTCGATGGTCAGGATAATCTGCCGAAGAATCAGCCGGCAGAGTTCATCGCGGTGGCGGCTTTCTGAGCCGCCGGTCTGTAACAACGATTCAAAAAGGCTTCGAATACGCAACAGGCTGCTTGTGTAGAGCGGCGTGTGAACCAATGCCGTTTTTTTGATCAGCCCGAAGAGACCGGTACCGGTGAAGTCGACAAAGTGTTTCAGCAGCGGAGCGACCGGGTCGGTTTTGATTTTATGCGAGATCCCGGGGCCATAGAAAAACAACGCGCCGGGACCTAACGGGTAGGTTTTATCGCGCAGTTCAAGCGTACCCTTTCCGGCTGAGACAAACTCAACGGAATAAAACTTAAAACCATTGCGCTCCATGCGGTAATCGGGTGTGCATTGTTCGCGTCCGCCGCAGACCACCGTTTCGTTCAGATTTTTATTCGGGGTCAAGTTTAGATAGTAATATTCTCCCGAAGAAACCTGATTGGATATGAATGATGCGGCTTTATTCATCGATTCGATTATTATCAGGCGGCTCTGTTTTGGTCAATAATATCCATCTATCGGTCAAGTCGGTCTATTTCACCTCTACGGGTTGAGTGCTACTTTCAGCACATTGAAAGACCCATTATCCGCGAGTGAAAAAATGATAAACACAAAAAAAACAATATTTGCGCCGGATGAAAACGGAATAGATCCGTATATGATCCCTAAAAAGCGGCTCAACAGCGGGGTCGAAATTCCTGTCGTCGGCATGGGAACCTTTGGTTCCGATCACGTTACTCCGGAACAAGTCGCGGCGGCGGTGGTGGATGCTGCGGGATTTGGCCAGCGCGCGTTTGACTGTGCGTCGGTTTACAGCAACGAAAAGGAAATCGGTCGGGCATTGAAAGTGATTCTGGATGGCGGCGTGCCGCGCAAAGAACTCTTCATTACGTCCAAGGTTTGGAACGATGCCCACGGGCGGGTCGTTGAATCATGCAGACAGAGTCTTTCTGATCTCGGTCTCGACTATCTCGACCTCTATCTTGTCCATTGGCCGTTTCCGAACTTTCATCCGCCGGGATGCACGGTCGAGTCGCGCAGTCCAGACGCACGGCCTTACCTTCATGAAAATTTTATGAAAACCTGGGCGCAGATGGAGTCGCTGGTTGAAATGGGACTGGTTCGCACGATCGGAACCTCTAACATGACGATACCGAAAATGGAGCTGCTGTTGCGCGACTGTAAAATCAAACCCGCTGTCAACGAAATGGAGTGCCATCCACACTTTCAGCAGCCGGAGCTGTTCAGCTATCTTGTACGGAACGGCATTCAGCCGATCGGTTTCTGCCCGCTGGGTTCGCCCGGACGTCCGGAGCGTGACCGCACCCCGGATGACACGGTCGATATGGAAGATCCGGTAATCCTGAAAATTGCTGCGGCGCACGGCATTCATCCGGCCACGGTCTGTCTCAAATGGGCGATCCAGCGCGGACTGATCGTTATTCCGTTTTCGGTCACGCCCCGTAACTACAGGAGCAATCTGGCCTGCTCGATTTCCGCTCCGCTCAGCAATAACGAGATGGAGCAGATTGCACAGATCGACAAGAACTGCCGCCTGATCAAGGGGCAGGTGTTTACCTGGAACGACAGCCGCGGATGGGAAGATCTCTGGGATATCGACGGAACAATTACGAAGTAAAACAGGAGAAACAGCATGAATACTATTCCTAAAAAAATGACCGGAGCTTATCTGCCCGGTGACAGCACGGTTCTTTTTAAAGAGTACGCCATTCCAGCGTTGGGGCACGGAGAAGTTCTCATTCGGACAAAAGCCTCCACGATTTGCGGCTCGGACATTCGCTGTATCTATCACGAGCATCTCGGCAAAGGCCCCGAAGGCTATCAAAAAGAAATGATTGCCGGACATGAGCCCTGCGGACAGATTGTAGCGACCGGCCCCGGCATGCGGCGCTTCAAAACTGGTGACCGCGTAGTGCTCTATCACATTTCCGGATGTGGAATGTGCAATGACTGCCGGCGCGGATACATGATTTCCTGCACCAGCGAACAATATCGCAAAGCCTACGGCTGGCAGCGGAACGGCGGCATGGCCCCGTACATCGTTGCGGAAGAAAAAGACCTTGTTCTGCTTCCGAATGAGCTCAGTTATGCCGATGGCGCGCAGGTCGCCTGCGGTTTCGGCACGGTTTATGAGGGGCTCGAAAAGATCGGTATTGGCGGAAACGACTCCGTACTCATTACCGGTCTTGGCCCGGTAGGTCTCGCCGCGGCGATGCTCTGCAAAGTGATGGGCGCATCACAGGTGATTGGTATCGAGGCCATTGACGATCGTATTGCCATTGCCAAGAGTCTTGAATTGCGAACAGGCAGTGGAATTAAACTGTTCGACGCCGTTCTCAAGGCTGGGCCGAAAAACGTTGCGGAAGTCAAGGCTCTGACTGGCGGCATGGGCTGCGAAAAAGTGGTCGAGTGCTCCGCGAATGCTAAAGCCCGGTTAACCGCCATACAGGCGGCCCGCAAATGGGGTAAAATTGTTTTGATCGGCGAAGGTGGCTTAATGAGCCCTGATTTTGCGCCGAGTGCTGACATGATTCACGATCAGAAAACCCTTTATGGTTCCTGGGTCACGAACCTTTGGCGCATGGAAGAACTGGTTGAGCGTCTGATTCGCTGGAACATTCATCCGGAAGACCTGATCACCCACCGCTTCCCGATCGAAAAAGCACCGGAAGCCTACGCATTGATGGCTAGCGGCAAGTGTGGCAAGGTCGCCATCTGTTTTGATGAGGAGCTGGTTTAAAAAGGAGACCATTATGCTTAAGGGAATTTCACCGGTCATCAGTCC
>CAZTEK010000202.1:0-3303 GCA_964612095.1 uncultured Verrucomicrobiota bacterium | reverse complement strand
GCTCACACAACAAGACGTTCGAAATTCCAATGTCTGGAAAAGTCCGCGTCACCGATGCCAGCGGAAAGGTGCTATTTGAACATACCGTTGAAAAAGGCGACATCTGGCGCGCCTGCCAGACCAAAGATGCTCCGGTCCGCGACTGGGTTAAGCTCGCCGTCACCCGCGCCCGCGCTACCGGGACACCCGCCGTCTTTTGGCTCGATGAAAAACGCGCCCACGACGCGCAGATTATCGCCAAAGTGGAGGCGTACCTTCAGGAACACGATACAGAAGGTCTAGAGGTTTTACTCATGCCGCCAGTCGAAGCGACGCGCCTGTCACTCGAACGCGCCAAAGCCGGACTCGATACGATTTCCGTCACAGGCAATGTACTGCGCGACTACCTGACCGACCTCTTCCCGATTCTGGAACTCGGCACCAGCGCCAAAATGCTCTCCATCGTTCCGCTGATGAACGGCGGCGGCATGTTCGAAACCGGCGCAGGCGGCTCCGCCCCGAAACACGTCCAGCAGTTCGTAAAAGAAAACTATCTGCGCTGGGATTCGCTCGGCGAATTCCTCGCGCTCGGCGTCTCGCTCGAACATCTGGCGACAGTCTTCAAAAATCCGAAGGCGCAAGTGCTGGCTGACACGCTCGACACCGCTAACACCAAATTCCTGCAGGAAGACAAATCACCGGCCCGCAAAGTCGGCGAACTCGACAACCGCGGAAGCCACTTCTACCTCGCGCTCTACTGGGCCGAAGCACTCGCCGCGCAGAACAAAGATGCAGAACTCAAAACCCGCTTCGCGGCACTTGCCAAAGCGCTCGCGGAAAACGAATCGAAAATCATCGCGGAGCTGACCGCCGTTCAAGGCAAGCCGGTCGATGTCGGCGGCTACTACCGCCCGGACGAAAAACTCGTCGCCGCCGCCATGCGCCCGAGCGAGACTTTCAATGCGGCTCTCGCCGCGTTGTAAAAAATTCTGCGGTGGCAAGCGACTCGTCCGCCGAAGGAGTAAGCGCGACACCGCTTTTACATTGTCGCAGAAAGCGCCGTCGCCCGTTGGTTGCCGGCGCACTCCAAAACCTATGCGCCTGAGCAAATAAAAACATTCTGGAGTGCGGTGGCAAGCGACTCGTCCGCCGAAGGAGTAAGCGCGACACCGCTTTTACATTGTCGCAGAAAGCGCCGTCGCCCGTTGGTTGCCGGCGCACTCCAAAACCTATGCGCCTGAGCAAATAAAAACATTCTGGAGTGCGGTGGCAAGCGAAGCGCGACACCGCTTTTTCACACTCGCCGCAGAAAGCGCCGTTAACTGGAGCGACGGATCAGCCACAGTCCGATAATTTGTGCAGCGATCAGCGGTATCCAAAGAATCAAGTTAGGATGAAGTAGCGGGTAATCCGCCAGCGCCTTAGCAATTACGATAAAAAGATAATAGACAAAGACAACCCCCAAGCTAACAACCATGCCCGTAGCGGTTTCACGGCGGTGCGATTTGATGCCTAGCGGAATGCCGATTAGCATGAAGCTGAAACAACCAAACGCAATGGAAATGCGCTGATTTGCCTCGACCACCAGCCGCGTCTTTTGAATCAGCCGGTCGGGCGCTGAAAGCATTGGAAAGTCGCGTTCCACATTACGAATACGGTCAACCAATTGCCCTATACGCAAATAGCCCTGTTTGAGCGTGGTAGACTTGGTCTTTAGCATTTTATGAAAATCTAGTTTGAGCGGATAATATTCGGCATTCACGTAAGTGGTTTTTGAAACGTCGTGCGGGTCTTTGGCGTCCGGCATCTCAATGCGCACGTCATAGAGTTTCACCGTCAGCAACCGATTAACGTTATCCGCGACGATATCGCCATGCTTGGCGCGTACACTGCGCTTTACGCCGCCATCTTTATCCAATTCGTACGCAACCACATCTTTAACGACAGTGCCGGTTTTGCGCCCCACATAAATCATCAGACCGGGAAAATCGTTAATAAAACGGCCTTCTTCAAGTAAGTTGATCGGCTCTTCCACTCCGGCCGTACGCAACAGTTCTTTATTGGCGTATTTGGCGACAGGCGCGACTTCGCTATTGATGTAGACGCAAATACCACTAAACAGCATCGAAAGCAGAATCAACGGAGCGGCTAACCGCCAAAGGCTGATTCCGCAACTTTTCATCGCGCTGATTTCACTATCCATTGAAAGCCGCCCGAAAAGCAGTAGTGCGGCAAAAAGTGTGCTGATGGGCATAGAGAACGAGAGAATATAAGGAATATTCTGAAAGAAAAATTTGATGATCAGTGCAGCCGATATACCACGCGACATCAGATCAACCGCTTTTACGAGCGCGCCAACCGTCATCACAAAAGTGATCAGGCCTAATGCGGCCAAGAAGATCACCAAATAGTCTATAACGATGTACCGGTTGAGTGTGCGCATAATTTTTATTTCACCCCGTGACGGCGAACCGCCGATTCGACCGTATTCGCCAGCAGCATGGTAATCGTCATCGGACCAACTCCGCCGGGCACTGGTGTAATAGCGGCGGCCTTTTGCGCCACAGCCTCAAAATCCACATCACCTTTCAGCCGGAAGCCCGCTTTGGCTGTTGCGTCGGTCACGCGGTTGACGCCGACATCAATGACCACGGCCCCAGGCTTTACCATATCGGCGGTCACGGTATTCGGACGCCCTACGGCGGCGACGATAATATCAGCCTGAAGTGTCAGCTCCTTCATATTCTTTGTACGGGTATGACACATCGTCACCGTGGCATTACCCAGCTCGCTCTTCTGGCTGAGCAGATTGACCAGCGGACGTCCGACAATATTACTGCGACCGATCACCACTACGTGCGCACCGTCCGTCTTAATACCCGAGCGTTTCAAAATCTGAAGAACACCATGCGGCGTACAAGGCAGAAAAGCGGGCAACCCGAGCATCATACGGCCCACATTAACCGGATGGAATCCGTCCACATCCTTCTCTGGATTAATCGCCTCAATCACCGACTGCTCCATCGAGGAATCCGGAAGTGGAAGCTGAACGAGAATACCGTCGATCTGATTATCGGCATTGAACGCCTTGACCACATCGAGAATTTCCTTATGCGAAGCGGTGGCAGGCAGCTTGATTTCGCGGGAATAAAGACCGGTTTCCTCGCAGGCTTTTTCCTTGGCGGTCACATAGGAGCGCGAAGCGGGATCTTCGCCGACCAGCAATACCCCAAGACCGGGAACAATCCCCTGCTTTTTCAGCTCAGCGGTTCTTGCCTTCAGTTCAGTACGAAACTCTTGTGCGATTGCCTTACCATCTAAAAT
>CAZTEK010000201.1:0-3365 GCA_964612095.1 uncultured Verrucomicrobiota bacterium | reverse complement strand
AAAATTCAGGATGCCGGACGCCTGTCCGTCGGCCAAAAACTTTTTATTCCCGATGTGAAATAGGATCTTTTGTTTTGATTCCATAAACTCAAAGGTTCCAGTTTCCTGTCTTTCATGGTTAACTCCTGCTCCATGGAACTTTTTGAGGGAAACCCGTCCGACAAACCAAGGCTTGGCGCAGGCACTGCACCGCTAGCGGCACGGATGCGTCCGCGCACACTTGACGAAATCGCCGGACAAAACCACATCCTTGGTGCAGGCAAGTTATTGCGCCGTGCGATTGAGGCCGACCGTATTTCAAGCGTGATTCTCTACGGTCCGCCCGGATGCGGAAAAACCTCATTGGCTGAAGTGATTGCGTTAGTGACTGACCGCCGGTTTGAACGCACCAGCGGCGTACTGGCCAATATTGCCATTCTGCGCAAACTGCTGGAACAAGCCGCCGGATGGAAAAAAATCCACAAGCAAGACACCATTCTTTTCATCGACGAAATCCACCGCTTCAATAAATCGCAGCAAGATGTACTTCTACCCTACGTCGAAAGTGGCGACATTATTTTGATCGGGGCGACAACGCATAATCCGTTTTTTTTCATCAATACGCCGCTCAACTCGCGTTCGCAGATTTTTCAACTCAATCCGCTGAGTGAAGAAGCGATCAAGACCGTACTGAAACGCGCAATGGAACATCCGGCGGGACTCAACGGACTTGTTACTGCCGATGCGGACGCGCTGGCCCATTTGGCAACCGTTTGTGAAGGCGACGCACGGCGTGCGCTCAACGCGCTCGAAATTGCCGCACTCACCACTCCGCCCGGCGAAAACGGTGTCGTCCATCTAACGCGCCATGAAACCGAAGAATCGGTTCAGAAGAAGGCGGTTTCGTACGATCACGACGAGGACGAGCACTACGATACCATTTCGGCTTTCATTAAAAGCGTGCGAGGCTCGGATCCGAATGCGGCGATCTACTGGCTGGCCAAAATGATTTATGCGGGCGAAGACCCGCGTTTTATCGCCCGGCGACTGGTGATTCTGGCCTCCGAGGATATCGGCAACGCGGATCCGCGCGGACTATCGATGGCAACGGCGGCGATGCAGGCCGTCGATTTTGTCGGCATGCCGGAAGCGCGCATTATTCTAGCGCAGGCGACAACCTATCTATCCTGCGCGCCGAAAAGCAACGCGAGTTATCTAGCGATTGACGCCGCGCTGGCCGATGTGGAAAACGGACGTACGTTGCCAGTGCCCGATCATCTGAAAAACGCTCCGCATCCCGGCAAGGGCGATGTGAAATATCAATACGCCCACGACGGCAAAGACCATTTCGTTGATCAGGAGTATGTGCCAACCGACCGGATTTATTATGCACCAACCGATCAAGGCTACGAAGAAACACTCAAAAAACGGCTGGAGCACTGGGCATCGATGCGGAAAAATAAAAAATGACCAAAGCGGATATACGCGATCAGATTGCAGCGCAAAAAAAGAAGCTCACCTTCCAAACTCTGGAAAAAATGAGCGCGGACGTTGTCTGCAAAATCCAAAGCTTGGAAGTTTTCCGAGCGGCAAAATCTGTCGGCGCTTACATGCCACGGCCCTGTGAAGTCGATATCTCCCCCCTTTTTCAAGCGTTAGAAAAAACTTTCTTTATACCGGCGTTTGACGAAACGTCCGGTGGTTACCGGCTGGCTCGAATGACCACAGAACTCAAAAAAGGACATTTTGGCATCCTAGAACCAGTGGCTCCAGCTTTCGCCGCCGAAAATGGACTCGATCTGATTCTTGTGCCGGGCGTGGCTTTTGACCAAACGGGCAATCGAATCGGGCGTGGCGGCGGCTTTTACGACCGGTTGCTACCGCAATATCATACAATAAGGGCCGGAATTTGCTTCGATTTTCAATGCTTGGGTCGCCTGCCAACAGAAAAACATGACACCCCGATGAACTTTATTGTCACCGAAATACAAATTCTTAAAATTGCGATGAACAGTTAGACATTCAGCGCAGTCATAGCTATCCTAAGTCATCGAATATTAAATTTCTAAAAATAAGGCACATTATGGAGAGCATAGAGATCTGGTTAAGTAGTGTACAAGGATTCATCATCAATGTCGGGTTCGTCATTCTTGGTTTCTTTTTTCACGCCTATCTGACCCGCACCAATGCGATAGCCGCTAGTCATCGCGGATCCATAATCTTGGATGAAGCGAAGAAAAAAGCAGAGGCGATCATTCACGAAGGTAATGTGCATGCCCGTGAAGAGGTGCTGAAGGCCCGCGAACGGATCGAAAAGGAACAGGAAACCAAACGACAGAGTATTATCGCATTAGAAGACCGCGTGGTTGCCCGCGAAAAGGACATTTCGCGAAAACTCGAACTGCTCGAAACCAAAGACCGCGCTTTGACCGAAAAAGTCGACAAAGCGGCTCAACAAAACGAAGAGCTTAAAGCCCAGCAGAAAGAGCTGAAAGAATGCATTGAAAAGGAAAATCGCCAAATTCAGGAGGCCGCCAGTCTTTCAAAAGAAGATGCCCGCAGACTGATCATGGATCAAATGGAAAAGGAACTGGAAGGCGAAATCAGCGGGCTGATTCGTCAACAGCAGAAAAAGATATATGAACAAGCCCGTGCAGAAGCCCGCGATGTAATATGCAGCGCGATTGAACGTTATGCTGGCGAGCACGTCAGCAATATCACCGTGACACAAGTTGCCCTGCCCGTTGAGGACATGAAAGGCCGCCTAATCGGCAAAGAGGGCCGCAATTTCCGTTCCTTCGAAATGGAATCCGGCGTCAATCTAATCATTGATGAAACGCCCGGTTTTGTACAACTTTCCAGCTTCGACCCTGTCCGCAGAGAAGTGGCCCGCGTTGCACTAGAACGGCTGATGGCCGACGGACGCATCCATCCTGCCAGCATCGAAGAAATGGTCAAAAAAGCCCGCTTAGACGTCGACGAAATCATCCGTCAAACTGGCGAAGACGCGCTCTACAAACTCGGCATTTCAGGCGTGGCACCAGAACTGGTCAAAATTCTTGGCCGTTTGAAATACCGGACCAGCTATAAACAGAATGTGCTCGACCACTCTATCGAAATGGCCTCTTTGATGGGCATGATGGCCGCCGATCTCGGTCTGGATGTCGCTCTGGCAAAACGCGTCGGTATTTTCCATGACCTCGGCAAAGCCGTTGATCATGAAGTGGAAGGTTCCCATGCCGTAATCGGCGCGAACCTGTTGCGCAAATACGGTGAAATCCCTCTGGTCTATAATGCCGTCGCCGCGCATCACGAAGATGTCGAGAAAAGCAGCGTCTACGCCGTATTGGCTTCCGCCGCCGATGCCATGACCGCCGCCCGTCCCG
>CAZTEK010000200.1:0-3373 GCA_964612095.1 uncultured Verrucomicrobiota bacterium | reverse complement strand
CTTCCAGTGCGGCGGCAATCTTGACCGGACTGTGCGCGAAATCGTCGATCACTTTGGATCCGTGCCGCTCCAGTCGCCGCTCAATTCCTTTGAAGGATTGAACGGCTTCGATGCACTTTGGCATGTCGAAGCCGAGCGCTTGGCAAAGCGTCAGCGCGTTGTTGACGTTCTCGGCGTTGTGTTTCCCGAGGAGCGGGCAATGAAAAGATGGAAGGGTGGAAGGCTGTTTAATAACGACGCCGGAAACCTGCGACTCAAACTGAGCGAAGAGCTGGTGAAGTTCATCCAGTGAAAAATGATCTTCGGCGATGTTGGTGATGATGGCGTGGTGCGGATGAAACTTTAGAAAAGAACGGTCGCTTTCGTCGGCTTCGATAATCCACGGGCCCGTTCCGTAGCGGACAGACGAGCCGACGTTATTCATGATCGCACCGCAATAGACGGTCGGGTCTTTGTCCAAACATTGGAAAATCCAGCCGAGCAGGCCGGTGACGGTGGACTTCCCGGCGGTCCCAGCAACAGCGATGACTTCTTTGCCTTCGCAGAGCTTTGCCAGCATATCGGCGCGGTGGAGCAGGGGGATATTAAGAAGTTTTGCCTTCTGGATGTCCGGATTATCGGATTCGATGGCGGTGCTGTAAACGACCGCGTTGGTATCGGCGGTAATGCCGGAGCCGTCCTGCTGAACAATTTGGATGCCCAGTGCTTCCAACGTTTGGAAGATTGGAAGGCCGGTAGCACGGTCGGAACCGGAAACGGTATATCCGGCGTGTGCCGCCAGCTGCGCGACCCCGTTCATTCCCGTTCCGCCGATACCGATAATATGTATTTTTTTGACGTTCATTCAAACCGGTTTATGCGTGAGATTTTTGGAGGTGTTCAGAAACCAGAACCTTGATCAGAGATTGTCTGGGAACACCTAGGCGGCTGGCTTCCTTATCGAGCGACTGGATCATCCAAATAGGAAAATCTACATTGACCCGTTTTTGTTCTTGTTCGGGACGACGCGCTTTGGAGAGGTTCAGATACTTGGTGATGTCCTCTCCGGTTTCAAATTTTGCATCAAAATCTTTAGCTTTCATATACCTCAACCTCCTCGTTACGGGATCTGCGAACTGAAATAATTCGAATGATGTCGGCTCGATAGGTGATCACGCCCGACCAATGCTTCCCATATATTTTTCCAACCACCAGAAACCGCGGCTCATCCTCGATACGTGCCGGTATTTCAAGCAGATCGGGGTCGTCCCACAACGCCTGAGCCTCGATAAAATCAATCCCGTGCTTTTGCTTGTTGTCACTGCTTTTCTTCGGGTCGAACTCAAACTTCATGGTATAATTTCTATACCAAACGGAGTTTGTTGGCAATCCGGTATTTTGTAATTTGAACGGCGAGAATCTCGAGCGGCGAAGCCGTCACCGAAGGCCAAGCCGACACCGTATTCGCCGCCTCGATTTTTCACTTGGGCGAATTCACCATCCGCCAGGTCAAAGAATATATGCGCTCAAAAGGCGTGACCGTGAGGTTGTAACGCCCGCCTTCACTTTCGGCGCGTTAGCGACGTAAAGTGCGAGGCGTGGTTCGGACTGCTATGTTTTCAGTGACGGATAACACACCTCAAAGATATTGCCTGATGGGTCACGAAATAGAATCGTTTCTCCGTCCCTCTGTGGTTTCGGCCCCGATACGATAGGCGCGCCCATCTGTTTAATCTGCGCGACGACGGCAGGGAAGTCCTCCTTGTAGCAAGGAAACGCAATGTGAGCCATCGTCTGCGGCGTGAAATCGTAGTCCTTCTTCTCAATTACCCCCAGCACCACCGTCCCTTTGCCGACAAATGCCTGTCGCGGTGAGTCCCATTTTTGGATGAGTTCAAATCCGAACATGGCTTTGAGAAAGGCGATGCTCGAATCAAGGTCCGCTACATTGAGGCCGACATGGTCAAATCGAGGTTCGATCATCATCTTCTCTCCTGTCCGAACAGTGTTATTAGCCTTACTTCAGTTTTTTAACGGGTTAGATTCACAAAGCTGGGAAACTAACGCGGCGGTTCAAGGGAGGCAACCCCGAAACACTTGTTTTGAATCAGTCTCGGGAAGAGACTGGCAAGGGTTGGTCCGGCTGTGTATATTGCCGGTCTTCAAACGGAGAAAATTATGAGCAAGAATCTTTCAGCTTATCCGGCGCGGGTTGAAGCACGTATTCTGATGCTGCGCGGACAGAAGGTGCTGCTTGACCGCGATCTGGCGGAACTCTACGGCATTGGGACGAAAACCCTTAAACAGGCCGTCAAGCGTAACATCGAACGCTTCCCGGAGGACTTTGCTTTTATCCTTGATAGAGAAGAGGTTGCAATCTTGAGGTCACAAATTGTGACCTCAAGTTCAGACGGATGGGGCGGCACGCGGTATATTTCGATGGCCTTCACCGAGCAGGGTGTATCCATGCTTTCGAGCGTTCTGCGTTCGCCTCAAGCCGTTGCGATCAATATTGAAATCATGCGCACGTTTGTCCGGTTGCGCCGTATTTTGGAGTCAAATAAAGAACTGGCTCACAGGCTTGAAGAATTGGAGTCGGAATGCGGCGAAAAGTTCCGGATTGTTTTCGAGGCGATGGATACTCTGCTGGCTCCGCCGGAGAAGAAAAGCAACCCGATCGGTTTCCATGTCCGCGAAGAACCGGGTGAGTACAAAGTAAAGAAAAGGAAGAAGAGATGAGCAAGGAACTTGAAGAAGGGCAGAAACTCGAACTCGACTGGAACAAGCTGGAGAAGGCGGTTGCCGGAACCAAGGGCATTATTCCGGTCGCGGTGCAGCACGCTGATACCAAGGAAGTGATTTTGGTCGCTTACATCAATAAGCTGGCGTTTGAGGAATCGCTGAAGCGCAAGATGCTGGTGTTGTGGAGTTCTTCCCGGCAGGAGCTGTGGATCAAGGGGCTGACTTCCGGCGAAACCTTTGAACTGCTCGAGGCCCGTGTGAATTGCGAACAGAACTCGCTTCTGTTTATCGTGCGGCCGAATCGTGGCGGTATCTGCCACACCAAAAACGTCAAAGGCCAACCGCGCGACTGCTATTACCGTAAAATAAATTTTGAAACCCGCGAACTCGAAAATCTTGATCCGTAGTACTTTCAACACAAAGACTCAAAGCACGCTAAGCGGCACGGAGAACATCTTCGGGAACTTCGTGCCTTTGTGTTAAGTCTCCAGTATTTGGAAAACTATGAATAAAACCGTACTATTACGCGCCGTGATTACTGAGCTGGAGAACGATCTTCATCGTCAGAAGGCGGCGAATGAGCAGGCGTCCGCCGGTGCGACGGACGGCGAGGCGCGCGCCGAAACGAAGTGGGACACTTGCGGACTGGAGT
>CAZTEK010000199.1:0-3410 GCA_964612095.1 uncultured Verrucomicrobiota bacterium | reverse complement strand
GGCTCGTAAACCTTTTCGAACTCGCTTTCGTCGGCGATCAAATCGAGCAACCCACCATCGGAAACAATTTTTTTTCCGTTAAAAATGAGTACGAGCCCGGCATTAAGGTAGGAATAAAACCGCAAGCGGCGTTCGATATGATCCTCGCGAAACTTGAACGTTTTAAAAATCTCAGGATCTGGCGAAAAACTGATGAAGGTTCCGTTCTCTTCGTTTTTGGCGGTTCCTTTTTCCTCTTCATCAAGAACCCCTTGATTAAAGCGGGCTTCAACGAAATGGCCGTCGCGGTGCGAGCGGACAACAAAATAATTGGAAAGCGCGTTAACCGCTTTTGTACCGACCCCATTGAGTCCAACACTGAACTGAAAAACATCGTCGTTATATTTGGCACCGGTGTTGATACGCGAAACACATTCGACAACCTTGCCCAGCGGAATACCGCGTCCGTAGTCGCGCACATTCACCGTATCTTCTTCGATGGAGATTTCGACCTTTTTGCCATGACCCATGATGAATTCGTCAATGGCGTTATCGATGACCTCTTTGAGCAGGACATAGATACCATCATCATAATGGTTACCGTTGCCGGTTCGACCGATATACATCCCCGCGCGGGCACGGATATGCTCTAGAGACGAAAGAGTTTTGATCTTACTTTCGTCGTAAACGTGTTTTTTGTCTTCGTTGGCCATTTGCTTAAAAACCACCATATATTGGGCTTTTTAACCCTTAAGGCCGCTAGATATAGCATGGTTTAAAACATCCCGCAATCCCCGTTCTACCTAGGTTTAGGGGATTTTACGTCGCGCGCACAATATGGCGGGCAATATCGCGTATGTGTAGCAGTCCGACAACCCGAGTGGAGCGGTCCAAAACCACCGCCGTCTGTTCGCCACGCTTCCGAAGCACCCGAAAAGCACGGGTAAGCGGCATATCGGCCGTCACACGGACGGTTTTGTGCAAAAGCGGTTTAACAGGATCGCCTGGATTCAATACGGGATCCATTAAGTCGAAAAAATTGATGAAACCGGAAATGGTGCGGGCTGGACCGCGATGAACGGCCACCTGATCCACATGACGGGAACGCATCAAATCAAGCACCTGTTGAACCGATGCTTTTTCTGAAACTTGCGTCATGTTTTCCGCTGGCTTCATGACCATTTGTACAGAGGTTCGGTGCATAGTAACGAGATTGTCGATCATGCCGTGCTGATGAACACTCAGCGCTGCCCGGCGGGTGTCATCAGTAAAATATTCACGAAGTCCTTGAAGCGAGAGTGAAAACCCGCCCAATTCTTCGCGACGTCCACGACCACCGGTGAGTAGATTAAAGAGCGCCTTAAGAAAGGCAGTTGCCGGAGACAATATCCACTGCACCAGACGAAGAAATCCTGCACAATGATACATCAACATATCCGCATGATGCCGGAAAATGTTTTTGGGAATAAGCTCACCAAAAAGGAAAAGGGGTAGCATAATCGTAACCGTCGCGGCGGTTTCTGCATTCCACGGAATAACTCCGAAAAGCTTCTCGCCAGCAGCGACCATTCCGACTCCGGAATAGAGCCGGGTAACTTCACGAGAAATTATATAATTCACGATGTTATTACCGATCAGGACGGTAAAAATAAACCGATGCGTATCGTGCAAGCTATGTTGCAAGCTCCGAGCAACGGGATCTCCCTGCCGCACCCGGGAACGCAACCGGATACGGTTGAGCAGATAACCACCCGTTTCCAACCCGGAAAAAAGCATTGAGCCGACAAGCGCTAAAGCGATTAAACAAACGGATAGCCAGCCATTCATGACTGCACCTCCGGCTCATTAAGCTTCAATAGCACCGTGCCGATCTGGCGATGTTGCATAACCTCGACCGTTAACTGGAGATTCCTCACAGAAACAGAGTCACCCTGATGCGGCATGCGCCCCAGTAATGAAACAATAAATCCGCCCAGCGTATCAAAAGCCAGCATGTCCATTTCTTGCCCTGGAAGAAATCCAGTGAAAAGCTCCCGCCAAGCACGGATAGGAAGCTGCCCATGCAACCGATAGGTCACTTCATCCAGCTTTTTAACTTCTGCCACCTTTTCGGGTTCGAAATCACCAACTACTTCAGCCAGCAAATCTTCAATGGTAACCAAACCGGCCAGCCCGCCATATTCGTCCACAACCGCCGCTAAAGGCCAGTCATTGGCCATAAATTCACGTAACAGCACGTCGGCCCGCTTAGTTTCAGGGACAAAAACCAGCGGCTGAATGAACGTTTCAAGCGACTCTGTCCGCCCGCCATCTACAAAAAGATCGCGGATGCTAACATAACCCAACGGATCATCATCCTTATCGCGATAAATCAGCACGTGGCTGAATTCATGCTGTCGAGCCTGCTCAAGCAATTCGCGACGATTCGCGTCAAGTGATCGACGCAACACTTTAACACGGGGAACCATAACCTCCCGCACACGCACATCCGACAAGTTAACGATATCCTCAAGAATCTCTTTTTCGTGCGACCCAAACCCCGGCTCATACTGAACAGCATCCAGCAACTCTTTCAATTCGCCTGGTGTAAGATAGTTTCGGCGCCCCGCCACATTGCTATCGTGCAAACCAATTCGGCCGAGCACCCAACGAATAAAAAGCCGAAATGGGCGAGTGAAATAGAACCATCCCCGCAGTGGCGCGGCGGTAATATGTAAAACACCAGACGAATGAGTAATCCCGAGCGCCTTAGGAATGATCTCCCCGAACAAGATAACAATCAGCAAAACCAGTGCGCCACCGAGCGCCTCAAACCATCCTCCACGATTTTCCGCTAGGCGCCCCATGACTTCCGCTCCGGTACAGAAAAATAAAATATTAACAATTAAGTTACCGAATAGAATAGCCGTTAACAGCCCTGAGGGATCTTTATGCAACAACGTCAACAGATCATCAATCCGCCGGTGTACCCGCAAGCGCCTTACCGCATCCGGAGATAGCGAAAAAAGTGCAGTTTCTGAACAGGAAAAAAAAGCGGACAGCGCTAAAAGCACCGGCAACAATAATAGAGGAAACATATATTCGTGAATTAAATTCAAAACTCGTGGTATCCTTTTTGTTGGCTACAGCTTGCCTGCTTTAAAATCATTTTGCAAACTAGGACACACTATGAAGCTAACGCGAGAGCAACTATTCAAAGGTGAACTGACAGGAGCTCAGGCCCTACGGTGGAACCTGGACAAGGAACGGTTCCAGATCGAAGAGAACTTCCCTCAAACTGACCAGCCTGACGGGAAAAAAATCGGCGACATTCTCTCCGAAATTCTACAAGTAAAAGAAGCGGACTCCTCGGCCGTCCCGACCGCCATTACCGAACGCTGGCCCCTAATTGTGGGAGAACAACTTGAGCAACACACCAGCCCTTCGCATTT
>CAZTEK010000198.1:0-3417 GCA_964612095.1 uncultured Verrucomicrobiota bacterium | reverse complement strand
CGCCGCCGTTTTCGCCGGTGATATACGGAAAACGCCAGATACTACCCAGTCCGATAGCCGAGCCTGCCGCCGCGAGAATGAATCCCCACTGACCGCTCCATTTTTCACGTTCAGGTTGTACGCTTTGTTCTTTCATGCGGTTTCCTTTTTTTGGTTGGTACCGGTTTGTGCTTGCGGACGGAGAATCCGAAATGACCAAGGTAGTCACCGAGCGCGACGTAGGCGCCGTGGACGTAGGCGATCAGTCCGGCCTTTTCCAGGCAGAGTTTTCCTTTGGCGTCGACCAGTTCCGCGGAGGCTTGTACGGCGACAACTTCGGCAATGAACATCACGTGCGAGCCTAATCTTAAGGTCTGGGTGACCCGGCATTCAATGTTGACCGGGCATTCCTGAACGATCGGGCAACTCACTTGAAGCGCCGGAGCGGCGGTGAGTCCGGTTTTTTCAAACTTATCATGGTCGCGTCCCGAGACGACGCCGCACCAGTCGGTGGCGTTCGCTTGTTTGACGGTGGGGAGATTCACCACGAATTCGCCGGTCTGCTTGATGATGTCGTAGGAATGGCGTTCGGGGCGGACGGAGATCGAAAGCATCGGCGGATTGGTGCAGACGGTTCCGGCCCACGCGATGGTGATCAGGTTCGGCTTCCATTCCTCGGTTCCGCCGCAACTAACGAGAACGGCCGGAACGGGGAAGAGCATGTTGCCAGGCTTCCACGATTGTTTTTTAATGGACTGTTTAGACTGCATGGAGAAGCTTTTTAAGCCGGACAGAACCGGGAGGCGAGCTGATTATCTGACAAAAAATGCTTTATACAAATTCAGCGCGCTTACCAGTGAAATTAAAACTCCAACCATCACCAACAGTGCTTTTGCATTTATTTTCCGTGTCAGCAACGCCGCCAGAGGGGCTGTAAACACGCCGCCGAGTACCAGTCCGGCGACAACCGGCCAGGGTCCGTTACCCACCAGCAGCGAAAAGGCAATCGCACTGCCGAAGGTCAGGAAAAACTCGGCAAAATTTACCGATCCGATCGTGGTTCTGGGATCATGACCGGATCCAATCAGCGTTGTCGTTACGACGGGGCCCCAGCCGCCGCCGCCCACGGAGTCAACAAATCCGCCGAACAGGGCGAGTTTCGCCACATGCTTCGGTTCGTGCTGCGCCGCTTTATATTTGCGGAATATTTTGCTGATGAGGTAAAGCCCCATCAGAAACAGATAAATTGAAATGTACGGCTTGAGCACTTTGCCATCTATGGAAGAAACCAAAAATGCACCTGCAACTGCTCCGACGATCCCCGGCACTAGAAGACGCAGAAACAGCTTCGCATTCACGTTTTTCATCCGGACATGGGAAATCCCGGAGATACCGGTCGTGAAAACCTCGGCAATATGCACACTTGCTGTTGCAACGGCTGGCGGAACGCCCGACGCCAGCAGGAATGTATTCGACGTGATGCCGTATGCCATTCCGAGAGCCCCGTCGATAGTTTGTGCAAGTACGCCCACGGCGACCGCACTCCAGAACAGGCGGCTTTGAAAGGTTCCCAGAACGATTTGTCCTGCGCTTTCAAGGCTACCTGAAAAGTTGAATAGACGAACAGCCAGGTAGCCGACAGCTCCAACAAACATGAACGCTGCCAGCCAGGCGCCTATTTTAAGGATCGGATGGTCGTCAGGATGCACCACCGACGTTTCGATTGGGGATAAATCCAATGTTGCATGCTCCGCGCCAGCGGGATTGACTACCAAATTAAGATTTATAAGTTTCATGATCAACTTCTCCGTATTTAAGGACAGATAACCAGAACTGCGGTCGGCTTGCAACGCTAAACACGATAAACATGATCGTATAATACGTGTTTAGCTGCAAGGGTATTAATTTCGAAAAAGCGGAGATTGTTGTTGCCTTAATTTTAAAACATTATAATTTTCTAATGTTAAGGAGTGTCTATGAATAATCGGGAACGGGAAATGACAGCGAACGTACTCAAGGCGATGGCGCATCCGGTGCGGCTGGGCGTGATCGAATTGCTGGCGGACGGCGAGAAAACCTGCACGGAACTTTTTGAGCAGTTGGAATGCAGTCAGTCGCTCATGTCGCAACAGCTCAAGATTCTCTGTCATCAAGGCCTGGTGTCGATCCGCAAAGAAGGGACGCAGAAATACTGCGCGTTGCAGAACACTGATTTCCTGAAGCTGTTCGATTGTATGAGTAAACATCTGCGCACGTTTCTTCACTTTAAGGACTAGGAAGATTGGAATAATGGAAAATTGGAATGAAGGAAGAATGGGGAGACGTGGAGTAGATAAGATCTCATTATTCCAGCATTCCAGCATTCCATCATTCCGTGCCCCGTGTGACGTTGAGCGGCCTGTTTGAAATTTATCAAAGGAGTTGAAATCATGGCATCAAAGAAAGTTGTCATCATTGGCGGAGTGGCTGGCGGTGCCAGCGCGGCGGCGCGCGCGCGGCGGCTGAGCGAAGAAGCGGAAATTATTTTGCTGGAGCGCGGACCGTATGTTTCGTTCGCCAACTGCGGACTGCCGTATCACATCGGCGGCGAAATCGCCGACCGCGACCGGCTGCTGGTCACCACGCCGGAGCAGCTCCGCGCCCGGTTTCGACTGGATGTGCGTACGCATAACGAAGTGACCGCCATCCAGCCTTCGGAAAAAACAGTCGAAATCAAAAATCTGGAGACCGGAAAAGTTTACCGTGAATCCTATGACGTACTCATTCTCAGTCCCGGCGCGCATCCGATCCGTCCGCCGGTTCCCGGTATCGACAGCCCGAAGGTTCTTTCGCTTCGCAATATGGAAGATATGGATCGCATTATCCAAGCATTGGACGGTAAGACGCACGCGACCGTCATCGGCGGCGGCTACATCGGACTCGAAATGGCTGAGGCACTGCGTCACCGCAAAATCGCGACTACACTGATTCAGCGATCAGCACAGGTGATGGGTTCAGCCGACCCGGAAATGGTTTCCATCCTTCATCAGGAGCTGAAGATTAACGGCGTCGATTTGCGTCTCAACACCACGGTCGTCGCTTACAGCGAAACAGCGAAAGGTCTGAAGATTTCCCTGAGTTCCGGTGACACGCTGGAGACCGATGTGGCAATTCTGGCTATTGGCGTTACCCCGGAAACGGCGCTGGCCAAAGCGGCGGGCCTCGAACTCGGCCCGCGCGGCGGCATCAAAGTGGACGACCGCATGCAGACGTCGGATAAAAATATTTACGCGGTCGGCGACGCGGTGGAAGTGATCGACTTTGTCACCCGCCAGCCTGCGCTCATTCCGCTGGCCGGACCGGCCAACCGGCAGGGACGCATCGCCGCCGATAATATTTTCGGACGCGACGCTCGCTACAAAGACACGCAGGGCACGGCGATCTGCAAAGTGTTTAATC
>CAZTEK010000197.1:0-3422 GCA_964612095.1 uncultured Verrucomicrobiota bacterium | reverse complement strand
GCTCTAACCAACTGAGCTAACCGCCCGAAGAAGTTGCAGAGAATAATGAGATTTCCCTGCGAGTCAATCCTCAGAATGTTTTTTCCAACGACTGGAACGTTTTGAGGTGGTCATAGGCGGTCAGGTCGAGGTGAATCGGGGTGATGGAAACGTAACCGTCCCGCACGGCATGAATGTCGACATCCGAGCCGTCGTCGTGCACTTCGAGCTCACCATCAAGCCAATAATAGGTGCGCCCACGCGGATCCAGCCGTTTATGAAATTTTTCAATGAAACGCGAACGGCCCATGCGGGTGATTTTGATGCCTTTGAGCTGTTCATATGGCAAGTTAGGCAGATTGACATTAAGCAATACACCGGGTGGCATACCGTTTTTAATTATTTTCTGCGTAAGTTCTTTGACGATACGTCCAGCCATTGCCCATTCAGGATTAGTATAGGTACAAAGCGAAAACGCGACGCCGGGAATGCCCAGCACAACCCCTTCAGTCGCCGCCGAAACGGTTCCGGAATAAATAACGCTTATGCCGGTATTCGAGCCGAGATTAATCCCGCTCAACACTAAATCGGGCGGTGTGTCTTTCAAAATAGCACAAACGGCCAGTTTGATGCAGTCGGCGGGTGTTCCACCAATGCCATAACCAAAAAATTCGCCGTTTTTATCAACCGGCGTACTCTTGATCGGGTCGGCCAGCGTAATGGCATGTCCTGCCGCACTGCGCTCGACATCCGGCGCAATGACATGAAGTTCTCCAAATTCTTTCGCCGCTCCATGCAACACAGAGATACCGGGCGCATGAATGCCGTCGTCGTTACAAATCAAAATTCTCATGTTTTACTTTTCTGCCAGACAAAGGCGGGATCGATGAGCGGTCCGTATGAATCATTGATCGGCACGAAGAAGAGCCCCGTTTCGAACACGCCGGTTGCGGTACGCACAACGGTCATTAGAGCGCCTGCGGGAATGCCGACCGGCAAAACAGCCCACCAGCCTTTATCTTGACCGGAAACGATCATCTGGCGCGGAATTTCGCCCCAGCCCGTCAGGATATTGGCAATACCCCGATTCAGTTTAGAAGACATATCTTGCACAATATCTTCCGCGTTGGACAGTTCGTGACCTGCCACGATCTCAGATCTCAAGGTTCCTGCCACACACAAAACAATCAGTAAAACAAATAATAACCGCATAACCGCCCTCCCCGTTAATAGTCAGAGGCTAATTGAACCCTCTCGGGGCGACAAGAATATTTAGGGAATGGAATATTCCATGGCCGTGGTTACCTCTTGCCATTCGCCAGAGTGGTCGGTACCTTTTACGGCTCATGGGATACGAAGTTCTAGCACGAAAATGGCGGCCGCAAGTTTTTGCGGATGTGGTGGGTCAGGATCACGTCACGCAAACACTGAATAACGCGATAAAAAATGACCGTCTGGCACACGCCTATCTATTTGTCGGCCCGCGTGGTACAGGCAAAACCACGACCGCCCGCATTCTTGCCAAAGCGCTGAACTGCCAAAATCGCCAGGGTTCCGAACCCTGCAATGCGTGCGATTCCTGTAAAGAAATCCTGAAAGGCAGCAGTCTCGATGTCATTGAAATCGATGGCGCCTCTAACCGCGGCATCGATAATATCAAAGAATTACGCGACAATGTGCGCTATGCTCCCATACGTGGGCCGTTCAAAATCTATATCATTGACGAAGTACACATGCTCACCCGCGAGGCGTTTAATGCCATTCTAAAAACACTTGAAGAGCCGCCGCCACACGTTAAATTTTTCTTTGCCACCACCGAGCCGCAAAAAGTGCTCACCACCATCCTGTCGCGTTGCCAGCGCTTCGACCTGCGGCGTATTTCCATAGCCGACATCACCGCGCAACTCCTAAAAATCGCTAACGCGGAAGGGATCAAAATCAGCGCCGACGCCCTGCTTGCCATCGCTCGCGGTGCTGAAGGCGGACTGCGCGATGCCGAAAGCGCACTCGATCAACTGGTCTCCTTTCGCGGAAAAACGATTGAAGAAGCAGACGTTCTCTCTGTCTTCGGCCTAATCAGCCGCGCGCAACTCGAAGGCTTGGCCGACGCCATTCTGGACGGCAACATTCCCGCCATTATCGAAGCCATCGCCGGAATTGATGCCAGCGGTAAAGATATGCAGCGCGTCGTGCTCGAACTGCTCGATCAGTTCCGTAATCTGCTGATTATTCTGCATGCCGGAAACCGCGCCGCCGAATTTGACTTGCCGGAAACTCAAATCGATACACTCAAAAAACAAGCAGCAAAAAGTTCCGACGGACGCCTGTTGCGCATTATCGAACTGTTAATTGATGCGGACAGCCGGATGCGCTACGCCCTTTCCAAGCGCACCATGCTTGAAACCGCCCTCATCCGTGCCTCGCGAGCCGCTACCGTCGCCACGATCGACGAATTAATGAAACAAGTCGTAGCGCTTAAAGGACTGTCTGTTACACCGACTGCTGTGCAAGAGACTACAGAACCCTACGACGTAAAAAAAAAGTCCACGGATGATTTAGAACGGCTAAAAACCGCATGGCCCAGCCTGATTGAACATATCGCCAAAGGGGCCCCGCAAGCCAAACATTACCTGACAGATACCGTTCCGCTACATGCTTCCGAAACGCATATCACCATCGGCATCGATCCTGAATTTGCAGGCGAACGCTCCAACTTGGAAAACCCGCGCACCCTTATGTTTATCCAAAAAACCTTGAGCGCTTTTTTGAAGCGATCCGTTTCAACGGAATTCAGCATACTGGCGGGGAAATCCAAACCGCTACCGGCCGACGCGCCGGTGCAGAACACACAAGATAAACAAAAATATTATAACAACCCATCCGTTCGAAGTGTTCTCGAAACCTTCAGCGGCGTAATCACAGACATCAGAGAATAAAAAGGAACCGACCTATGGATATGAAAAAAAGCCCAATGGATATGCTGAAAGCAATGAAACAGGCCGCCAGCATGCAGAGTGAAATGAAAAAAATTCAGAAAAAACTGGCCGGAAAAGTCGTTGAGTTTTCAAGTAACGGCGGGCTCGTGACCGTTAAAATGAGTTGCGATATGAAACCTCAAAGCATCGTTCTTTCTCCAGAGCTGATTCAGTCCGGCAATATGAAAAAAATCGAAACGGCTCTGCTAGACGCATTCAAAGGAGCGCTAAACAAAGCGCAGGTTGAAGCAGCCAATGACATGAAAAGCCTGACCGCTGGACTGGGTCTACCCTTTTAAGAAAGGAATATTGGAATGAAGGATTCTTGGATTATTGTTTTCGCCCATCAATCCACCCCTCCTGTACTCCAGTAATCCATTCTTCCTATGAAACACTTCCTTCCATTAGACAACCTGATCGCGGCACTGGAAAAACTTCCAGGCATTGGAAAACGCTCCGCCGAACGAA
>CAZTEK010000196.1:0-3441 GCA_964612095.1 uncultured Verrucomicrobiota bacterium | reverse complement strand
TTTCCGAAATGGAATACAACCGAATGCGCCGAACCGTCAAACGCGGCATCACCGTTGTGCATCCAGAAATCATCGGCTCTTCCTGGAAAAAAGGCGCGGCGGACTGGATAAAAAAATGCACCGACCAAAAAAATCTGACGGTCTTCGCCGACTTTCCGCTCGGCCTAGCTGAAAAACTCAAACGCGCCGGATATAAAATCAATATTTCTGAAGATGCGCTCTGCCCGCAGCGCGAAATAAAAACCGCCGACGAAATTTCTGCCGTACAAAACTCCCAACGCGCCGCTGTCACCGCTATGAACACCGCGATCAAACAGATTGCCTCGGCGGAAATCGGCCAAGACGGACTTCTCCGCACCGGCAAAACAGTTCTAACTTCCGAACTGGTGCGCGCAACCATCTGCCACACTCTGCTCGACCACGATTGCATCGCGCTCGAAACCATCGTTGCTTGCGGATCGCACTCCGCCGACCCGCACGAGCGCGGAACCGGGCCGCTCCGCGCCGGACAGCCGATCGTCCTCGATATCTTTCCGCGCTCGACTGCAACCGGCTACTGGGGCGACAGTACGCGCACCGTTTGCCGCGGACCGGCCTCGTCGGAACTGAAGAAAATGTACAACGCCGTCAAAGCCGCGCAGGCCGCCGCACTCAAAACGGTAAAAGCTGGCGCCTGGACCGATGCGGTACACAAAGCCGCCGCAGACGAAATGGAAAAACGCGGATTCAAAACTGAAACCATCGACGGTGTACCGCAGGGATTTATCCACGGAACCGGACACGGCGTCGGACTCGAAATCCACGAAGCCCCGCGCGTTTCATCGGCCAATCATCAGAAATTGCGCGCCGGAATGATCATCACCATCGAACCCGGACTTTACTATCCGCAACTCGGCGGCATCCGCATTGAAGACACCGTCGCCGTCACTAAGGACGGTTGTGAAATGCTTGCTCCCTGCCCGAAGAAATTGGAAATATAAGGTGGAGCGCGATCGCCGAGCGCGCTTCGCTTGTCTGCCGAAGGGGAAACGTGCTCGGCGATCACGTTCCACCCCATGATGAGAATCTAAAGGCTGTGTAAAGAATTAGAAATAAACCAGTTCCGGATTGCCACCCCTAAAACGGCGCATTAGATTCAGGCCGCTGTGGATCGGACGCGGTAAAAAACGAAGTAAGGCTAATAACACTGTTGAAAAGGGCAATTATGGAACTCGTTATCAATGGCAGGCAGAAGAAAAGTTTAATAGTAGAAAACAGCACCGTTAAAATTATTAAAGCGAGCGGGTTTATAGCCTCAAAAAGAGAAAAAACGATCCCCATTAGAAATATCACCTCTGTAGAAGTAAAAAAACCGGGAGCCATGTTTGTTGGATTCATACAGTTTTCAATTGCTGGCGGACAGGCACGGGACAGCTCTTTTACAATTTCCGGAGGAGCTGTTGATGCTGTTCTAGATGAAAACTCTGTTGTGTTTGCCGACCAATCTTCATATCAAACGGCATTAAAAATTAAGGAATACGTTGAAAACTACACGGAGCATTCGCCTGTAGCAGTTCAGCAGCAATCCGATGCTGATGAGATTCGTAAACTCAAAACGCTCCTAGATGAGGGCATCCTCACGGAAGATGAATTTTCGGAGAAAAAGAGACGTATTCTTGGGATATAATTTTCGACCACATGCCATTTAATCAAGATGATGTTTAACAAAAAAGGACGGAGAAAAATATGAGTAATCAACAGTCAGGCATTCAAGCAATTGTTGGACTAGTCGTTGGAATCGGCATTCTCCTTTACTTTTTTGGTGGCGGCCTTGAAAGAGATGCTGAAAAAGAAATGAACCGGATTGAGCAACAGGTTGCCGCAGATTCGGTTCGTCAATACGAAATAGCAAAACGAAACGGAAAAGCCATGGATGCTTATGTTCATGCAGGGTTAGTCGCGGCTGCTTACCTACAGGCGGAAGATGAAGCGAACTATAGAAAATGGAAGTCTATTGAAACTCAAGAGGCTAAAAAAGCAGGCATGTCAACGGGGTGGTAATTTTTCAACACAAGGCGCTGAATAATGGAAACCACTCTTACAAAACTAAAATATATAATCCTAACTTTAGGCGCAGTCTGCTGCATCCCAATGACAGCACCAGCCGAATTGACGGTTGGAAAAACCTGTAGGGTTCTGGATCCTGTCGCGCTACGAGAAGCCCCCGGTGAAAGCGCAAAGAAACTGGTTAACCAAAAAATGTTACGCTGGGATCCAGACACCGTTTATTACTATTCTGTTGATAAGTCCACGACAGTCAGAATAGAGGAAATCAAAGACGATTGGGTTCGCGTTCAACTAGTCTCTCCCCCAGAGTTAATAAGCACACACAGAGGTTGGGTTCATTCTGGCTATATCGAAGGCGGCGCATCGGCACCTAAAAAGAAAAAACCAACCCCCATCTCCGCTTTTACACCATTCCGCACCCCGGAAGAATGCATTCGAATTCCATTGGAGCTTGGCTTCCAGCCCGCAGAAGGATTGTCGAGCGGCTGGACATCTTTTGCGGGTGTTTGGGGAAATTACACAACCATCATTACACACCGTGGCCGACTTTCCCGAGTTGGTGATGTTGACAACGAAATCACTTGTGACATCGAATCCAAATTTGAAGATTCAGTTGAATACATAACCATTCGAGCAAATTGCTTTAACTCAAGCGGGGAACAGGCAACATTAGAAAAATTCCGCTCAGTCGTTACCGGTATGCTGAAAGAACTCGGCATTTCTGAAGCACTCTCAGAGCTCAGCAGCATCCCGCCCTCAAGTAATAAGAAAATCGATGGAGACACATACACCATTGAGTTCAAGCGTGAGAATGATTTTCAATTCGGCTATGGATGGATATTCCTTTTGACCACAAAATAAACCAAAGCACCGGTAGAGGGATATGTACAAAACGGTCTCAATAGAAATAGATTCAAGTCACGACGAGCTTTGCTCAGCTCTTCTCTCGATGATTACAGCTGAAATGGATGAGCTTACGCCACACTTGCTTGAGGGAATGTGGCAGTTTCATGATCGGGCGGAATATGTGGACGACTCTCTGGAACTCGTGGAGGTTGTTCATGAAAAAGGCAATAAATACACACTCTATTATGAATACGAATGGTTTGCCTATCTTGGCTGTGATGATCTGAACAAAGGATCTCGGCAAAAAGAACGTGTTAGTTTTTCAGTTGAGAACAGTACCGTGTCCTTTCAATTTTTAAAATTGGAAAGACCTGCTCCGGCAGATGAATTATAAAACTTGTCAAACAATCGCGTCACTCTATCGTGGACTCCGTCCGCCCAGAGTGACTAAAAACGGTCCTAATCATTTTTCCCGCGTAATATCCGCACCAAGGGCGCGGAGGCGTTCATCGATGGCTTCGTAGCCGCGGTCGATGACTTGCGCGTTGT
>CAZTEK010000195.1:0-3452 GCA_964612095.1 uncultured Verrucomicrobiota bacterium | reverse complement strand
AGATTACACGGTCACCGTGCGCGTTACGGATAACGGCACGCCACCGCTTTCTACCAATCAAACCTTCATGGTGACGGTGAAAGCTTCGGGCTCAGGGCTGTTGTTCATGTTGAATTGAATATGGTTAATGGCACCACACTGTGCAGGAATTGAATGCGACAATTCAGGATGCAGCAGATCAGGGTTATATGTTTCATGCTTAGACATTGTCATACGGAATCAATTTGATTGGTATTGATCAGATTAGAACAAGAAATCCTCTACCACCCGCTTCGCTAGCTTCCGGCCCGTAGAGGCCTACAGCCCGGAGGGAGGAACCTCCGAGTCTGTTCCAGCGCCGCGCGGAGCGAAGATATAATACGAAGTTAACTTAATGAGTATTCTTCACCACCCGCTTCGCTAGAGCAAACTTCGGAGGAGGTCAGAGACCTGAGGCAGAGCCGAAAGTGCTTTCGGTATATCCGAAAGAAATGACCGCAGGGAATGGCAGCTTCTCTCAATAAACGGAACAGATTTGAAGCAGAGATCTCAAGTGAAAGCTCGTTTTTACTTGTGATCTCTACTCCGAATCAAGCCCTGTGCCAACAGGGCTACCCCAAAACTATGGGGCACCGTTTATTCCATCTGACTTCTAACTCCTGATTTCTGAACGTCCCCTCTGACTCCCTCGGAGGTCCCTCCCGAAAACGAAGTGATAGATAATTTTTGTATCCAAAAATAGTGACCAGAGGGAACGGTTCACCGAAGCGAGTGGTAGAAAACCGTTTTCGAATTCCGATCAATACCAATCAGATTGATCCCGTATAATTTGCGAAGCAAATAGCGCCAGAGGCACGGTTCACCGTGAAGGTTCGCCATGAACGGTTCGCCGGGTGGTGACCTGGAGGTATTCCGAACGTGCTTTTTGGTATTCAGAAAAGAGGCGGAGCGTCAAAAAATACTCATTAAGTTAATTCCGTATAATTCGTTACAAAGATTAATTCGGCGGCGTGGATCGCAACGATACCTTCTGAATATGGATGGCGTCCACCGGGCAGGCGGAAACACAGGCGCCGCAACGGATGCAGTCGTCCTGATTAATCCAGATTAGATGAACCTCGTCCGCCTTTTGCGCGAGCGTCCAGCCGGTTACGCGGCCCTCGTCGTCGTAATGTAGTTCCTTGATTTTCAGAATGCACTCGGGGCGCGGTTTGGCTTTGACGCACCAGTCGCAGTAGATGCACTTGTCGGAATCGATTTCGAACTTGTAGTGGCACTGGTAACAGCGTTGCGCTTCGTCGCCGGAGGTTTCTTTGCCGAAGCCGGTTTCCACTTCGGTGGTCAGATCGCGCTGTGCCAGTTCCACGGCGGGCATCGGTTGCAGACCGACATAATCCATTTCGCGGATGCGGCCGGTTTCGGTCACATCTTCAATCAAGCCGTAATCTTTTAGCCGGACTTGACCGGTCAGGAACCGATCTACTTCACGGACGCACTCTTTGGCGTGGCCGATCGCCTGAATCAGCGAGCTCGCGCCGTTTTTAAAATCGCCAGCGGAGAAAACTTTGGATTCGCCGGAAGTTTCATCGAGCCACGACGTATCGGGAAATTGTCCGGTTGCCAACAAAACCGTATCCACGGCCAGCGCAAATTCGCTGCCCTGAATTTCTACCGGACGGCGGCGTCCGCTTTGATCGGGCGCGCCCATTTCGGTGCGAACGAACTGAATTGTTTTCAACCGGCCGGTGGTACCGGTGTACGCTTTGGGCGCCACCATGAACTCCATCGGAATGCCTTCGTGTTCGAGTTCTTCGAGCTCGCCGGGCGTCACCAGCATTTCTGCCGCCGTCCGGCGGTAGCAGACTTTAACCTGCGCGCCGAGCCGCTTGGCGGTGCGGGCGCAGTCCATCGCCGTGAAGCCGCCGCCGATGACGACCACGGTTTTTCCAACGTCGCCTTTGCCGGTTTCGTTGACCTCCAGCAAGAAGTCGATGCCGTGGCGGATACCCGCCAGTTCTTTTCCCTGCAGGTCGAGCAGATTAGGTTTCAGTGTTCCGGCGGCGAGAATCACGGCGTCGTTTTCCTTTGCCAGCGAACTCAGCGCGATGGTTTTTCCGATCTCTGCGTTGCAGATAATCTTCACGCCCAGCGCTTCAATCTGCGCGATTTCCTTGGCAATGATTTCACGCGGCAGGCGGAAAACCGGAATGCCTTGGTTCATCATACCGCCGGGTTTGTTGTGCTTTTCGTAAACCGTCACCTGATGGCCGAGCAGCGCCAGATTGCGCGCCGCCGCCAGACCGGCTATACCGGCACCGACCACGGCCACTTTTTTTCCGCTCGGCGGAAACCATTTATCCATCACAACCGGTGACTGACCGCCGAAGTCGGCGGCGGAGCGTTTTGAAAAACAGATGGCGACCGGCTGGCCGAGGCCGTCCCAGCCGTGGCGGCAGGCGGCTTCGCACGGACGGGCGCAGACGCGGCCTAGCACGGCGGGAAAGACGTTGGCTTCCAGATTAATCCGGTACGCTTTGTCATGTTCGCCGCGATAAATCGCGTCGAGATAGCCCGGAATATCGGTCGAAGCCGGACAGGCTTTTTGACACGGAATATTTTTTTCCAGCCATTGGAAATCTTTCGGTGCATCCGCTTTGCCGCAGGTTTTGGAAAGCGCGCAGAAGGAGTAGGGCGCATCGCCTTCCGGACGTTTGTCTTGCGGGCCGCCCATTTTCGGACAGGGCTTTTGAAGCGGATGTTTTAACGGCAGGTCACTGCGTTTTGCCGTGTCGATGATCGCCTGCATGGCCGGATCTTTGCTTCCGTGCGCCAGCGCCTGTTCAGCAAACACCTTGGCGGAAAACACGTCGCCGCGCGTCCGGTTGAGTCCGTGGTAGGCTTTTGCGATCAGTTCGCAGATGCGCGCGCCTTCCGGCGGACCGAGGCGACAGAGAACGGCGACTGCTTTTTCATACTGACCGGCACCGATCAGTTTCTCGGCCTCGTTCAACAGCGGATTCATTTTACAAGTTCCCGGAAGGATTCGATGCCAACGCGTGCGCAGAAATCGCTGAAGGTTTCTTTGCCGCTCTGTCGCTTGGCCAGGTAGAGATCGAGAATCCGGCGGATGCCCGGTACGAGTTCGTCGACGCGGATATCGCAAAGTTCCTCGGCGATTTTTCCGGCTTCACTCAGTTTGCCGCCGACAAAAACCGTATAGCCTTCGGTGCTACCGCCGCTTTCGTTACGCGTGCGCCGACCGCGTAGGCCGATGTCGGCAATCCAGGCGTGGGCGCAGTTGTTCGGGCATCCGGTAATATTGATGCGCAGTGGGCCGACGGTCTGCCAGTATTTTTCATCATGCGCCAGCGCGGCGTAGAGCCGGCGGTAAGCGTCCGGACAATCCGCCACCGCCATTTTGCACATGGTGGTGCCGACGCAGGCGACGATATCCGGCAGGTGTTCGTGACCGC
>CAZTEK010000194.1:0-3476 GCA_964612095.1 uncultured Verrucomicrobiota bacterium | reverse complement strand
GCTTCAACTGCACCATGTCGGACACGCCGAAATGGCGGAACAGCGCGGGCAGCGCATGTTTATCGGGAATACCCAGCCAGCTGGCCGGACGGTCAACGGGTTGACGTGCTATCGTGGCATAAAAACGTTCAATCGAATTCATTTTTTTATTTCCGGCATTTACGCAGATAAATCCTATACAACCAGCCACCGACGGCCAGAATCAGGCCGCCGCAAAAAGCAAAACATAACCGCCCGATGATCGGGTTGGGGATCAGCACCCCAAGAAAAGTAGCGGCTCCGTAAATCAGACTTAACTGGCCTACCCTTTTGTATTGCAGGAGATCAGAGTCAACATTTGCATCCAGACTGTCCGCTATCGGAGTGCGCATGTTCTGGAAAAACGTTTCGATATGCTGAGCCTGCTCCGTAGAAACGGAACGGTAAAAACGCCGGCTCAGTAAAAACCAGACGCTGGTCACCAGCGTCACAATGATCACCATGGCCCCGAACTGGATGTCGGCCGATTCGCTTTTAGAAAGAGCTTTTTTTATCCCCAGCATGCCGGCCAGCCATTGCACGGGAACATGGAATTTAATCAGATACGCCGTCATAAGACCGATCAACACCGTGCTCCAGGCCGACCATCCAGGCGTCCGCTTGATAAAAATTCCGAGCACCAGCGGCATGGTCATTGGAATGGAAATCAGTCCGGCCAGCAGCAGGGTCCATTCAAAAAGCGGCATCGTGGACAGCTTGGAGAACCAAATTCCAACCAGAATCGTCCACCCCCCCAACAGGAAGGTGAAAACACGGGAAGCCAGCAGGAGTTCCTTCTCATTGGCATTTTTGCGGAACAACGGCTGATAAATACTCCGGACCATAATTCCGCTATTGAGATTCAGCCCGGTGTTCATGCTCGACACCGTGGCGGCAAAAATTCCGCAGGCCAGCAACCCCATCAGCCCGCGAGGAAACGTCCGCATGCAAATCGCGGCATAGGCGGCCTCTTCCGGATTATTCAGATCAGGAAACTGTGCAGCGATATCCGGAATAACAAACGATGCGGCCATAGGCGGAATGAACCAAACCAACGGGCCGACAAAAAAACCGACGGCTACCAGCAGAGCCGCCTTGCGCGCATGGGAGTCGCCCTGAACACACAGAAAGCGTCCGGAATTGCCGTTCAGATTGAGTGCGGTAAAAAACTGATTAAGGAACATGGCCACGATCCACAGCCCGATGATGCGGGGATTGGACAGTTCGGACCAGTTGAAGTGATAGGACGGCAGCTTATCGAAAAATCCGGAAAGGCCGCCCACCTCCGGCATCCGCAGTACCAGCACGGCGGCCACAATGGTGATGGTCATAATCACCAGCATCTGCACAAAATCACTGGCCATAACAGCCATAGCCCCGCCGGAAACCGACAACACCGTGATCGCAATTCCGACCATAATGATACAGGTACGGACTTCAATCCCGAGCAGCGGAGCAATAAATACGGCCAATGTGTAGAGCATGATGCCGCTAAGAGCAAACGCCAGCGCCGATCCCAACCAGGCGTACACCTGCTGCGTAGCCATTCCGAAGCGCTGACGAACCGCTTCCATCGGGGTGACTGCACGCAACCGGCGGAACCGATGAGCAATAAACCGGGCGACAAACAGCATCGAAACCGCATTAAACAAAAACAGCAGAATAATCAGCGACCCGCTCTTGTAGATTTTCCCTGCGCAGCCGACAAAGGTCCAGGCGCTGAAGGTGGCCATATAAACCGACCCGCCGGTCATCCACCAGGTCATCGCCCCGCCGCCGCGCAGGTAATCGCTGGAATTCTTGCTACTCCGGCTGAATACAAACCCGACCGTCAGCATGAAAATGAAATAAAACGCGATGACCAAGTAGTCGTAGAGTCCCATTTTATAGAGCTGTTCCATAGAGTGGTTCCTGTTGTTATACGAACACTATGTTCGTAAAAATGAGTACGATGAGGTTGCCTCCAGACGACGACAACCACCGCTGTAATTCATGTTCCGGATGCAAGCGAGACGCTTGCATTACATTCCTTGCACCCTTTGCGTCTTCGCGACTTTGCGGTCATAATTATTCCCGCTTGATTGCCTGCATCCCGGGTGCCCTTTCACTTCAATCTTATCCGACCGTGTTCCCTGACACGACCGTTAGCGTGAACGTATCTTTACCATTTGCATCACACGTATAAGCGGCCTTGAACGTATACCCGCCAGCAGAAATCTCCATACCGTCCGACACGTTGCTGAATCCCTTCTGGCCGGTGAAATTCCCTTGGGTACTGACAATCGTGAAAACATCGCCGGGCTTTGCGGAAAAACCTTCGCCTAGCGCCAGATTGAACTCCGCCACGCCAAAAACCACATCGCCGCCGAAATGCATCGTGCTGGCACCGGCGGCATCGAACGTATAATTAAAAACCGCTTTATAATTACGGTGATCCCCGCCAATCCGGTTCAAGCCGGTGGCCTTCGTATCAAAAACCAACTTCAAATTTCCGCCGACCACATTCAGCACAGACTTGCCGTACAGCGAAAAGCAGGCCCTCTCGGCAGTAGTGATGGACCCGAAGCCACTCAGATTCACTTCTGACTCTTCCGCTTTATTCCCTCCAGCTGTAAAGCCGCGAGATGCCTCAATGACCTTGATTTCAGGAGCGGTTTCCGCAACCGGCGACCCAAAGGTCATCACGCCGTTGCCAATGCGCAGGTCTCGGGCACCCCATACGCCGATCGTTAAACTTCCGCCGGTCATGTTGAACTTTGCGAATCCGATTTCTCCAATCTTCAAAGTCCCCTGCATTACAAGTGCGCCATCCGGCATAATATTCAGCACACAACCCTTACCGCCCGCGCCGACATTGATGTCGCCTAAAACCCGGGGAACCTTTTTACTGATGGTTACCTCTGCACCGCTCACATCAATTCGAACCGGAGGACGCCAATCTGTTCCGCTGCCGGTCGGGATAACGCCCTCCGTCCAGTTCTTCGCATCACTCCAGCTGGATCCGTCGCCTTTACCTTTCCAACTGAACTCCGTCTGCGTTTGCGCCACTGCTGCTCCCGCCAGCAATCCACAAATTAAAACACCGGCTTGAATCGAATATCGGAACGAATTTCTGCATGCTGTCTTCATAGTAGCTCCCAAAAAAAACCGCCCCGGCGTAATTCCCGGGGCGGCGACTATCATTGTTTAAGGCTTAAACATCTGCATCCGGCGGGCAACCATCAATCCGGCCGCTGAGATGACAAAAAGTCCCACTGTCGTCGGTTCAGGAATCGTGGTGAGCGTGAATTTGTCGTTCACTCCTGGGTCCGTGATGTAGTTGGCGGTAAACTGCTTCCCATCCACCGTGATCACTTGATTATTGGTCACGTTGCCAAAACGTCCGTAGCCTGTGAAATCGCCGGCGGCATCAATAATCGTGTAGGTGACATTGTTCGAATAAACGAAGCCGGATCCCA
>CAZTEK010000193.1:0-3524 GCA_964612095.1 uncultured Verrucomicrobiota bacterium | reverse complement strand
TCTAAAGCCTTTCTCTTGCCGTCTGGGGATGTCAGCTCAAAAGTCCGGAACGGGTTGTCCAGAGATTGGAAAAGTTTTGAGCCAACGGGCGAAAGAGGCTGGTCTGCCGGAGGTAGGACGGCAGCGAAGCGGCAAAAAATACGATAAGACGCAAAACCTAACTCTTTGGCTTTGCGCCCTTCATAAACTCGCTGAGCGGTATCCCTTTTTCCGGGACGGGAGACTTTCGTCCGTCGCCAACACCATCGATTTCCGACAAATCCCAATCGTATGCGGCAAGCGGATCATCTTCATTCAACGGGCTGACGTCATAAACCAGATAATAGGGCTGGGATCCGCCGCCTGGATACCCTTTTTCGGCCAACGTTTCCCGAGCGAATACACGAGGGCCCTCCGAGACGATCCGGAATAAACGCCCGCCTCCCTGATATTGTCTGTCTCCATGAAGATACAGATAGGAGGCTCCAGCCACAGATTCATGAAGGCGCAATGAACCTCGACGATCATCTGTTCTAAAATTATACAGGCCTTCACGCTCGACCCACGCCAGATATTCCTGGCCCTTCGACCACCCGTGAATCACAAATTGTTCCTGTGTGGGCTTGGTTCTATACCGCCCATCTGCTTCAGGCAAAACGTCATTCACTGCATCCGGCGGGTTTTCTTTATGAATCCGGTAGGTGTGGTACGTGTGCTGTTCGTGCTGGGTGGCCCGATTACAGACATGCGCAACAACTTCTTTCAGAAAACGAGTCAGCTCGGCCGATCCGTCTTCACCTTCACCGGGGCGCAACGGAAACGCGCCGAGGCCGGGCAGCAATTCGTGAAATCCACGGAACGGAGCTGGATTGTCTTCACCTGGGTAAATCACATAGGCGCCCGCCGACCGCCGGATGGCATCGCGATAGGCGTGCATTTTCAGCAGGTCGGCGCGCTTGTAAGTGCCCGCCCGCTGGGCCGCTTTTTCTGCGTCTAAATCCTCGTCATCTTTACCGAACAGCTTGGCGAGATTATCCACCTTGTACTTCGCATCAAAATGAACGTGTGTGATCAGTTCCTGCTCTTCAGCCTCATTTTGAGTAAAGCCGTCCGGCCAAAGTGAAAGAGTGTAATCTGGCCGCATCTGCCGGCTCCAGGACCCTTGATCCGGATATTCTTTGGCCGCGCCGAACGTCCGGTTGTAGCTGAATTCGACATTTAGTCGCCGCCCCGCCCCCGAATAAACCCCTTTGATCGGCAGATGCTTCCCGGCTTTCAGTTTCAGCACCAGATCCTTGTCATCCAGCAGATCTTTGACCGGCGGGTTGTTCAGCTCGAACAGTTCTGCGACCAAATCGAGCAATTTAAAGAACACCCAGTATTCATAGAGCACCGCCGCATCACGCTTCCCGCCGGCATACACATCATCGCCGCCGGTCCAGCTCAGCTTTGCGGCCAGCTCGAACAGCATCCATGCGCGCAGAACCTGACGATAGCCCTCTTTGCGCTGGAGAACCGGACTGTTGAGCGGCAGAAACTCGGGTTGATAAACCTGTTTGAAAACGTCGTGTGAAATCGTTTCTTCCCAATCGTTAATCAGTCCGCCGATTTCCGCCCGCAGGCCGGGATACTTTTCGTTTCCAGTGCTTGGAAACTTTGCCAGCAGATCTTCCAGGGTTTGGAGAAACTGATTCAGCGCATGCTTCACGAAACGGTTTTCGGGCGTATCCACTGTGTCGCGTTTGTCACGAACTTCGATTCGTTCGGGCATCGTAGCCATCATGCCGCGCAACGGATGTCCTTCGGGCACCTTCATCCGGCGTCCGGCGGAAGCAAACTGCCGGACTTCATACCGCCCAAGTCGGCGGCTTTGCCGCACATCGATTGTCCGGTATTCCTCCCGCCAGCGGGTGTTCGGCATCGTCACAATCCGCTGAACCGCCTGTTGAAACTCTTCGCCGCCCAGCAAACTTTTCAAAAAATAAAGCCGTTGAGCCAGCGTTGCTTCGTTAACTTCATCGTCCGGAACAAACTGCTGATCAACCGGGGACTCCAGCTGCAGCAGGAAGTCGGCGCAACGATCGGCGATATCCTCCAGCATTGAACGGTATTCAGACTGATAGTTCAGCTTGGTCGAGTGAACTTCCACATAGGTTTCAGCGGCTTTCACACCCGTCTTGTCACGTAACTCCAGTTTCAACAGGCCGACATAATTGCCCGGCTCGATCACCCCGCGCTCATTGTCATGCGAAATCCGGCTGTGCGACAAAACGCCCGAAACCTCTTTCAGGGAATACAGGGGAGAATCCAGTTCGTACTCATAGCGCCCGTTTTCTTTCAACGAAGACACCTCTCCGTCGCCAAACACCGTTAATTGCGTCAGGCGGGCGCCGTTGCCGGAAAGAAAGTCGACTGTTAACGGGTTGCTCATCAAAAAATCCATAAATCGGGAGTATTGACATCCGGAAGGCCTCGTGAGACCCTGTTTACGGACTGGGAATTCTCGGTCGGCAGGCGTCTCTGGAAACGGAGGTGCCTGTTTGCTTTTAGGGAAACACTTTCCACCCTGAAACCCCGCCTTTCCGGTAAATTTTGGCGTTCACGATATCAAACGCCCGGTTTTCCTGTTTCGGCATAAGAATATGCCTTGCACAAGGATGCGCACAGAGATCGGCCAGCTGAATCCCTGCGATATTGTCAAACTTTCTTCTAAAAACCAACGGGCAGTTCAGTGTCTTAAACCGTCCGCCTTTGATAAAGTCAGTCCCCTCGCTCATCATCCGGTAAAAGCAGCGCTCAAGCGTTTCGTCCTCATTTTTTCCGCGCGCCTCCGCGACAAAGGGCAGTTCTGTAATCCCTGCGCCCCCGATAAAATGGATTAGCCGCTCAAGAGTGAATTCCAACGCCAGATCGTAAGGATTCACAGCGCGGGAACCATACCGTTCTTTGTGATGTTCCTTATGCACCGCCGAGATAAACAGCGTGTAAGGAAGGTTCTGCATCAAACCGGACAACTCCGTCAGAAAGGCCTTCCGCTGATCAGGCACCTGTAAAAACCCGAAAGGGCCCTTGGCTTTGCGGATGTCCCGGCTGTGAAGATTAACCCCCTCATGAATCCAGTACTTCAGTTTCAGCCGGGTTATCGCCGGAATCACCAGCTCTGCATAATCCACACGCCGGATCACTACCGTTGCCAACAGAAACAGCGGAAAATCATGGTCGATCAAATCCAGCGTATGGTCGCCGCATTCATCCAGAAACGCGATGTATTCAGATGTCCCGCCGGCATTTCTCATGGCCTACGCCTCCGCAAAGCTGGTGAAGCCGTGTTCCGCCAGCCGCTTCTGCATCCGGACGATCTTCTCGGAAGAAGCCGGGAACCGCTCGCCGCAAAGGGTGTTCAGCTTCTCCAGAATCGGCCCCAGCTTTTTCTTCGAGCCGTGCAGCTTGGGCAGCAGCTTCTGCATGATCGCCGCATCCATGGCGGAGTTAAATTCCCAGCCTTCGCCGGTCAGCGATTTATGGAAATAAACAAAGCGGCAGAT
>CAZTEK010000192.1:0-3528 GCA_964612095.1 uncultured Verrucomicrobiota bacterium | reverse complement strand
ACGCACGGGATCTGCGCGCTGTCGGCGAATCGCTTGATCAATTGCCGCAACTCAAGAAACTGTTAGTAACCCGCGAACGCTTCCAAGCTCTGGAAAAATCACTAACCGAACTTCCAGCCATTGGAAAGATGATTCATGAGGCCATCGATGACGAACCGGCGGTCTCGACTAAAGACGGCGGGATGATTCGGCGCGGTTTTTCGGCGGAGCTGGACGAGCTACGCGACGCGGCCGGTAAAGGCAAACAGTGGCTGGCGGAGTTTCAGACGGCAGAACAGGAACGCACCGGCATCAAGTCGCTTAAAGTGCGCTTCAATCAGGTGTTCGGGTATTTTATCGAGATCACCAACAGTAATCTTTCGATGGTGCCAGAGACCTACACGCGCAAACAGACGATGACCAACGCCGAGCGGTTTATTACGCCCGAGCTGAAGGAGTACGAAAACAAAATCCTCGGCGCACAGGAACGGGCCGTTGCGCTCGAATTTGAACTGTTCGGTCAACTCCGCGACGAAGTGGTGAAGCATATTGATGAAATTCAGCGCAATGCCCGCGCCATTGCCGAAGTCGATGTGCTGGCATCATTCGCCGAAAATGCGCTGACCCGCCGCTACGTGCGCCCCACCATGAGCGAGCATGATGAGCTGATCATTCACGACGGGCGCCACGCCGTGGTCGAGCAAATGCCGGATGCCGAGCGGTTTGTACCAAACGACACGACGCTCAACTGCTCCGACCATCAATTAATTGTCATTACCGGCCCGAATATGGCGGGAAAATCGACCTATATCCGGCAAGTGGCACTAATCACGATTATCGCTCATATCGGTTCGTTTGTTCCGGCTTCGCAGGCAAAAATCGGACTGGTGGATCGCGTATTCACACGAGTCGGTGCCAGCGACGATTTGGCGCGCGGCCGCAGCACGTTCATGGTGGAAATGCAGGAAACGGCGAATATTCTGAATAATGCGACACCGAAAAGTTTGATTGTCCTCGACGAAATCGGTCGTGGCACGAGCACGTTCGACGGGATCAGTATTGCGTGGTCGGTGGCAGAATTTCTCTGCACCAATCCGTCCGTCCGTGCCAAGACCCTGTTTGCGACGCATTATCACGAATTGACTGACCTCAGTCTGACGATGCCGGGTGTACAAAACGCCAACGTACTGGTCAAAGAGCGCGGCGATCAGATTACCTTCCTGCGTAAGATTGTTCCCGGCGCGGCGGATAAGAGTTACGGCATTCACGTCGCACGCCTGGCCGGACTGCCCGCTTCCGTACTCGAACGGGCCAACGAAATTCTGCACAACCTGGAAGAAGGCGAGTTTGAATCCGAAGGTATGCCCAAACTGGCGCAGCACCGTACGCGTCGCAAAAAAGGCTCCGATTCGCAGATGAACCTTTTCTGAGCGCCGCTGCGAGGCGCGGAATGATGGAATGCTGGATCATTGGATTACGGCAACCTCGAAATCTTTCCACTCCATCAATCCAACCATCCTTCATTCCACCAATCCAATCCACTCTGATTCCTGCTTGTAAAAAACTCTTGCGTCGCTAAAATCAGGCCTATTATTTTAACAAGGGAGTTTTTGCGTTATGAGTAATAAAAAATCACTCGGACTCATCTTAATTATTGCCGGATTTACCCTGCTCACCCTTACCGGCATACGCACGATCAGCAGTCCCGATATTTTTACACATATCGCGCTGGGGCAAGCACATAGCGTCAAAGCGGACACCCTTTCATACGCCATGACCGGCAAGCCTTGGATTAATATGAACCCGCTTTACAACAGCCTGGTCTATCTCCTCTGGTCACTGGGTGGTGCCGGCCTCGTTACACTGGTTCATGTTCTGGTCGTACTAGCCGCTTTTCTACTGATGTTCCGCTTCAGTAAAGAATGGGGAGGTCCGTTAAGTCTCGGGTTGGCACTGCTACTCTGCTCTCGGCTGATGCTTCCGGTATTTAACCCAACCCCCGCCGCATTCTTCATGCTCTTCACAGCCCTGTTTCTGACCCTGCTTTATCGTACTAGAAATTTCAACCTGCTAGCAGGTCTTTTACTGGTTCTTCAAGTGCTCTGGACCAACATGCACCCATCCTTCCTCTTTGGCCCGGCATTGATCTTATTTTTTGCGATCGAAAATTGGCAGAGAACCCGTGCCGTCTCGCGTACCACCATGGTGACCCCATTAACCACTAAACTTTTCTTCCTCTCCATAGCGGCACTTGCCGTAACATTAATCAACCCGAACCTAATCAACCTGCATCGGCACATCCTTGCCAACTGGACGTTGATGACCGGCACGGAAAATCTGGAATGGATTTCCCTTTTCAGCAGTAATTTCCCACAGGGATTTATCAGTAGTCTGACCGTCTTTGCGCTGATTCTCGGTGCGGGTGGTCTGATCACCCTGCAAAAGCGCCTCCCGTCCATGATCACCGCGCTAGCCCTAATCGGCGCATTTTTAACGGTGCGTTCAGTTGGGTCGCTACAGCTATTTGCCTTCCTTGCATTTCCCTTCATGGTACTAAGCTTTAGCGCCGTCAGCGAATATATCGTCCGAACCATAACTACCGTTTTTAAAACCAAAGAAACCCTGCTTCATGATCTGCTTGCTGTCGTTACGCTGATCCTGATAATTGGTTCGATCGGCTCACTGATCACCAACCGGTCCTACACAACCATTGGCAGTGCATCGCATTTCGGATTGGGCGTCGAAAAAGGCGCGTTCCCCGTTGAGGCAAGCAGCGTCTTATCCCGCAAAGATTTCCCAAAAAATATCCTACATATCCCGCATGATGGCGGCTACATTGCCCTGCAGGATCCATCGCGCAAAATTTTCTGCGACACACGCACCTCTTTCTACGGCCCTGAATTCTACAAGACGCTTAACAGCGCACTACTAGGCCAAGCTGGCGCATGGCGCACGATTCTTTCTGACTGGAATCCGCAGGCCGTCGTCATGAACGGATGTTGGCCGGACGCTGGGGCTCTAGCAAACCGCCTGATTGCTTCCGCCACGTGGAAATTAGTCTATTTTGACGGCGCCACCATCATTCTGGTCCGCGATCTGCCGGAATACGCCACACTAATCAATGATTCTGTTATCCAGAAAAATGGCGTAACACTTCTTGAGAAAGCCCATAAGGACTATGTGGAACAAAACAAGGGATTTTCTAAAGCAGGCAATTCATCGCAACTAATCGGCGCAGGCAGTATTTATCTAGCCCTCAACCGCCCGCAGCAGGCGCAAGAAATTTATACAACGCTCGTTAAAAACTGTCCCGATATGGCTGGCGCTGTACTCAATCTTGGGCAAAGCCTCATCCTTCAGAAACAGTTCGCAAAGGGTCTTGAGTACATGGAAAAGGCCGCAAAAATTACTCCGCAAAACGGACGGGTCTGGATGGGGCTTTTCCAAGCCTATCGCATGAAAGGCGACGAGGCCAAAGCGCGTAACGCAGCCGATCAGCTCAATAAATTCTTCCGCGCTGAAAAAGCAACGGTTGAAGAACAAGAAGCC
>CAZTEK010000191.1:0-3530 GCA_964612095.1 uncultured Verrucomicrobiota bacterium | reverse complement strand
AGCACTTTTACAGCGGGTTCACGCAACATTTCACGATGAAAGCCTGGCGCGAGATAAACGTCCTGATCTTTCGTGAGCACGGCCCACTCCATCGTCATATCCGGCAAAAACCAGGACGCCAAATCATCGGAACGGAAAAGCGCGACACGCCCCGGATAAAAACGCGGGTGGTAACGAAGAGCCGCTTCCCGATTACGGCGATAAACCTCTTCTCGATGAGCCAATACGCCTTCTTGCATCTGGACTCCATCCAGCATTTTTTTGGCGTCGGCGGCTTCATCATGGAAAAAGTTTTTAACCCGATTTTGAATAATGTTCAGCCAAGGCTTGATCCCAATGAGCCGAACGAGCTGAAGCCGTCGCCAATAGAAAGCAATTCGGCGTTCTGCCGGCGGATAGGCCCATGCATCGATTAGCGCGAGTAATTTTACTTCGCATTTCTGTTCCATTAATTGCTGCGCCATTTCCATGGCGACGTACCCGCCGTAACACCAGCCGCCGAGCAAATACGGGCCGTCCGGCAGGAATTCACGCAGCACGGAAACATAGTAAGCAGCCATCTCCTCAATCGTTGCATACACCTTGGTCGGATCAATTAATCCAAGCGACTGGAAGCCGTACACAGGCTGGTCCGCAGGCAGGTTGTGCACGAGATTGGGGTAACCAAGCAAATCGCCGGGCGCACTATGCAACAGGAAGAACGGTGCGCGACCCGGCGCACCTTCCTTGAGGCAGACCAACGATTTGTGTTCTGTATCGTCGCGCAGTTCAACAATCTCGGCCATCTGCGCTATCGTTGGATATTGGAAGAGTTGCGCAACCGTTAACGACAATCCAGCAGCAAGAACCCGCTCAACCAGCTGAATCGCCAGCAGCGAGTGTCCGCCCAGATCAAAAAAGTTGTCGCGAATTCCAATTTGATCCATACCGAGCACCGCTGACCAGATTTCTGCCAGCAATTTTTGCGACATGGTTGCCGGTTCGACATAATTTTCGCGCGACCGGGTACTATTTTTAATTGGCGACGGCAACGCCTTGCGGTCAACTTTCCCACCCGGCGCAATCGGAAATACGTCTAACTCCATAAACGCAACAGGCACCATATACTCCGGCAGATTGGCGGCGAGGAAAGCGCGTAATTCAGTGACAGAGGGAGATAATCCCGGCTCCGGAATGTAGTACGCCGCCAATTCTTTCTGTTCCGAAAGATCGTCGCGAGCCATCACAACCGCCTGAGCAATGTCGCTATGCTGCTCCAACACAGTGGCAATTTCATCGGGTTCAATGCGGAAGCCGCGAATTTTGACCTGATTATCCACGCGACCCATAAAACCGATCCGGCCATCAGGCTCGCGACACACCAGATCGCCGGTGCGGTAAAGCGTCCCTTCGCCCCACGGATTACGGATGAATTTATCGCGAGTTAAATCGGCACGGTTCAGATAGCCACGCGCAACGCCGTCCCCACCAATCAGCAGTTCACCCGGCATGCCGGGCGGCACAAGCTGCTGTCGCGCATCGGCCACATACAGTGCCGTGCCAGCAATCGGCAATCCAATCGGCACCTCGCCGCTCACGGCACCAACCAATTCGTGAACCGTGGCCACGACCGTACATTCCGTCGGGCCATAGGTATTGAAAAGCCGCACCGCACCGCCGCCCTTCTGCAACCAGACACGACAAAGTTCCGCCGAAACTTTTTCTCCACCGATAATGACGGCATGCAAATTTTTCGGCACGGTGCGGACATTGCGTACCCATTCGTGCCAGTAGGCTGTTGGCAAATCGACGACCGTGATTTTCCAACGCTCAATGAATTTTTCAAACTCTGAAATCGAGCTGGACAGTTCATCGCTGCGCAACACCACGGTTCCTCCAGAAACCCAGGCCGGGAAAAGTTCTTCAACCGAACCGTCAAAATTCATGGAGAAGAATTGTAAGACGCGATCTTTATCTCCGACACCGTAAATCTGAATGGAAGCCAGGCAATGGTTGACAACATTTCGATGCTCGACCATCACGCCCTTCGGTTTTCCGGTAGACCCAGAGGTGTAAAAAATGTACGCCAGATTGGAGCTGAGGGCACATGCGGATGGTCTGGCCCCGCTGACTTTAATCAGGTCGACGCAAACTGCAGTTCGCCCACCATATATCCGGTTACTCATCGAATCAACCGTGACCACAATGGGCATCGCCGTATCGGCCATGAAAAATTCGAGTCGATCCGCCGGATAATCCGGATCAAGCGGCACATAGGCGCAGCCTGCCTTAAGAATACCAAGAATGCCTACACACATTTCAAGCGAACGGTTCACAAAAAGGCCGACCGGAGTATCCGGTTTGACACCCAGCTCCTGCAACCGCGCCGCCAAGGCGTCAGCCCGCGCATTGAGTTCAGCATAGGTCAGCTTTCCAAAAGGCCCGTCGACCGCGATAGCCTGCGGTGTCCTTTCGACCTGCGCCTCAAAGAGTTGGTGTATACAACGCGTTTCACCGAAACCCGGCGTGCGAGTTTGCGCTTTTTCAAGCTCGCGTCGATCATTTGCCGTCAGCACAGACTGAGAAAAAAGTGGCTGGCTGAGATATGAAACATGACGGAAAGCTCGGAAATGTTCCCATATTTTGGCTGGGCAACGCACTTCGTCTTCACCGAGAATAATGTGAAAAGCCGAAGGTTTTCGCAGAGACACAAACCGCTGAAATAGGTCTCGGGCATAGGTTTTTCGTTTGCGACAAACTTCCAATGCTTTTTCCGCCTTCTGCATGTTATCAAAAAGAAGCTGGTCGGCACTTAATTCAAGATGCAAAGGAACCGTATCAGTAAAAAATTCTGGCGCATCCGTTTCAACCTTCCAGCCAACGGTAAACTGATCTTGCGAGCAAAAACGGGCGAGGAAACACAGAAACAACGGCAGATCGGTGAGCATATAATGATGAATTGAGCGATCAATGCCGGCGGGAATTTCCAAGGGTTGGAAATTTTCGAATCGGCGCACCCAAAACTGCTCATGACGAGCCCATTCGGCATTCAGTGCATCCAGTTTCTTTCCGAGCTTTGGAAATTCATGTTCATTAACCAGCCATTCAGCCGCTTCACCTACAGCAGGAAACCGTAATTCGGTCGGACTGCCGTCCAGCGTCAGCATGGCACCGTCGGATTTGAGCACATAGAGTTCACCGCCGAACAGCACTTTGGGCAGGCCGAGCTCATTGGGTTGATTACCAAAATCCAGCGCGCGGCGCAGGGCATCCGTTTCAACCGGCGGACGGCTCCAGTCTATCAAACAGCCGTTGATTGGTCGTTTGTGAAGCGGATAATAAGAGCGTTTCCTCAAATCTTGCGGCGTACGAATTTCGCGTCTTTCAACCAACTCAAGTGCGAGTTCACCGAGTGCTTCAATAGCGGTGTCATAACAACGAGCGTTAAGCGTGAACGAGGTGTCATTTTCATAAACATCCACGGAGCGTTGTTTAAGCAGATCGCCCGCATCCACTTCATCCACCATGACATGCCAGCTAACGCCATGAAA
>CAZTEK010000190.1:0-3553 GCA_964612095.1 uncultured Verrucomicrobiota bacterium | reverse complement strand
ACGATCCATCCGGCACTTCAAAAGCCCGACTCTCAGCGGCAAAAGGCCTAGGCATCAGTAGCCTCGCCGGAACCTGTCTGAAGTTACTTGGTTACGAGCCTCCAGCCGATTACACCCCTTCAATCGTTGACGTCGGCTAAAGCTTCCCAGTCTTTAGAAAACGGAAGCTTCCCGCTCGACGGCGGGTTAGCTAAAAAGGTAATTTGCCGACATGCATACGTTTTTTTCTAAATACGTTTCATCGTTTCTTGCACTTTTTTTCTTTTTTACATTTTCAGCTCAAGCAATTGATCTGACACCAAAGGAAAAGGAGTGGCTAAAAGAACATGACGGGATAATTCGTTTCGCCAGCGCACAGAATTACCCGCCTTTTGAGTTTACCGGTGATAATAACGAATCGTTGGGCATGGCCATTGATCTCGGAAATTGGCTGGCAAATGAGCTTGATGGTAAGTTCCAATTTTTTCATATGCCATTCAAGGAGGCTCAGGAGTCGGTGCTGTCCGGGCAGTACGACGCCCTTACCTGTATATTTTACAGTAAAGAGCGAGCTCAGGACTTCGGATTTACACCCGTTATTTTTCAAATCCCTGCCTCTCTTTTTGTTCTGGTCACCTGCGACGACATTGAGACCATCACTGATCTGAAAGGTAAAACGGTTGCCGTACCGGAAAAACGTTATGCAGAAACGTTTCTCCGCCAAAAAGGAATCGACTGCAACTTACTACTGACTCCAAGCTATAAGGAGGCCATTGAAGCGGTGGCTTTAGGGAAAGCCGACGCCCTCGTCGGGGATGAACAGGTTGTTTTCTATTATCTCTACCAAAACGATTGGACAGAACAGATTAAAAAGGTAGGTCGCTCATTGTACACCGGACAAGGGTGCATGGCGGTGGCGTCAACCAATCAAGCCCTACTCTCTATTCTGACCAAATCTATCGAACAGGCCCGCGTTTCCGGCACCATCGGACAGGTCGAACATGCGTGGTCAGGATTGGAATATACATCAGCCGGGTTTCAAATTTTTCGGTACATCCGCTACATTATAATCAGCGTCGGAATTCTACTGGCCGCGGTACTACTATTTTGGATTTGGGATGTCAGATTATCGCGCCATGTACTGGCAAAAACCGAACAGTTACGCAACAGCGAAGAGCGCCTTCGCACCATCTTCCAAAACTCGCCTGACGCCCTCTTTATCGAAGATGAACATGGGGTTGTACTAGATGCCAATCCAGTCGCCTGCGCCTTCCATAACCTAAGCCACAGTGAATTGATCGGCAAAAGTGCATTTGACCTGATTCCTGCCGGTCGCCGCGAAGAAGAAAAATATAATTTCCGTAAATGGTTCAATGGAGAACTGAAACGCCATGAAGGGCTTTTACACTCCGGCGATGGACGCGACGTCCCCGTCGAGATCATCGGTTCACCATTACGTTTTGAGAGGAAAAACGCCGTACTACTGCTCGTGCGCGATATGACCGAACGTAAACAGGCCGAACAGGCTCTCAAAGAAAGCGAAATGCGCTACCGCGGACTGATTGAGGCTCAGAGTAATTTTATTGTTCGTTTTGATTCCGCGGGCCTTTATACCTTCGTCAATGAAGCGTTCTGCCGGTTTATAGGACGTGCGCGCGGCGAACTGATCGGCCATGACTGCCGCTCCTATGTTTATCATGACGATATCTCCATTCCGAATAAAACAATTGAGACGCTGGTATCCCGTCGCGAACGGATCGTATCAATGGAACATCGCATGCGTTCCCGCACGCATATCGCTTGGGTACAATGGGAAAACATCGCGGTATTCGACGAAGCTGGGCGAGTAATCGAAATACAAAGCGTGGGACACGATATCACAGAGCGACGCCAGATTTATGAAGCACTGCAAGAAAGCGAAAAACGCCTCCGGTTTCTGTTTGAGGAAATTCCCCACATCGCCGTGCAAGGATACAACGCCGCCCGTGAAGTCATTTTCTGGAACCGCGCCAGTGAAGATCTCTATAAATATTCAAAAAGTGCTGCGCTCGGTAAAAAAATAGAAAACCTCGTACTAACAGAAGATCGACGAGAAGAAATGGTAAAAGCTTTCGATGGATGGGTCAAAAATGGAACATTAATCCCGTCCGGCGAAATGTTAAAACGAACCTCGGACGGCCACTCTGTATCCATCTACTCCAACTGCCTCGCCACACGGAACCAACGCGGCGAATGGGAAATATACATCATCGACGTTGACCTATCTGAACTTAAACGCGCCAGCGAAGAACTAGTCAAAGCGAAGGAATACGCAGAAAGAGCTAATCGCGCCAAGAGCGAATTTCTTGCCAACATGAGTCATGAAATCCGCACACCGATGAACGGCGTCATGGGAATGACCGGACTGCTACTCGAAACCGAACTGACGGCCGAACAGCGCGACAGTATTCAAACCATTATGGAATCCACACAGGAACTCATGCACATTATTGATGAGTTGCTGGATATCTCGCGCATTGAAGCTGGCGAAGTACGCCTGCACCCTGAACCTTTTAATCCGCGAGAAACCACAGAAAAAGTAGTGCTTCTTTTCGCCGACCGTGCCGGACGAAAAGGCGTAGATCTTTCCGTCGCCATTCATGAAAGCGTTCCAAAACAACTGTTCGGTGATTCTGGACGCGTCCGACAAATCCTGATCAATCTGGTAGGAAACGCTCTCAAATTCACCCACAACGGACACATCCAAATCCGAATGCAGGCCGAACCTATTGAACACGGCTGGAATTTAATCGCCGACATTAAAGACACCGGCATCGGCATGACGCCCGAACTGCAAGAACGTATCTTCGAAAAATTCACACAAGGCGACACCTCCTCCAAGCGCCAATACGGCGGAACCGGGCTTGGGCTGGCCATCACCCGCCAGCTGGTCCGCTTAATGGGCGGAGAAATTACCGTTACCAGTGAAGTGGACAAAGGGACTACCTTCCAGTTCAACCTGAAGCTGGGCCGTGTTGACACCGATGAACCCGTCGCACTTCTACCGGACGTAACAACGGACGAAACAAAAGTAATTGATGCCGACATTCTGCTGGTTGAGGACAATCTGGTGAACCAGAAAGTAGCGACCGCCATGCTCAAAAAACTGGGGTGCAACGTGATAGTGGTTCCCAACGGGGCACGGGCGCTTGAACAAATTGCCCTGCGCACATTCGACCTCATCTTTATGGACTGCCAAATGCCTATTATGGATGGGTTTGAAGCCACCCGTGCCATCCGTCAGATGGTTGGTGCCATCCACGACATTCCAATTGTTGCCATGACAGCGCACGCCCTCAAAGAAGACCGCCAACGCTGCTTAGACGTCGGCATGAACGATTATCTAGCCAAACCCGTTCACCGCGATGCGCTCATTAACATATTAAAGAAGTATTGCGGCTAGGCGCTTGATATTCTGAACAGGCTCCGTATATTTCCCACTCGCTTGGAGAGGTGGCAGAGTGGTTTAATGCGCCGGTCTTGAAAACCGGAGAACCGCAAGGTTCCGGGGGTTCGAATCCCTCCCTCTCCGCCA
>CAZTEK010000189.1:0-3578 GCA_964612095.1 uncultured Verrucomicrobiota bacterium | reverse complement strand
ACAGAGCGGCCCCCGTACTGAGCGTAATCCATAAACGATGTCTGCGGTTTTTCATAATTTAAAATTTCTGATCCGGGATTCAGGATGCGGGATCGGGGAGCCTTCCGCTGGCGCTGTATTCCCTTCCAACAATCCAATCATCCAATACTCCATCACTCCAGTCTCTACCGTCGTGCCTCAACCGCTTTAACGGTTACAAAAAGAAAAAAGACGGTTGCGCTCAGATAAAGCACCACCGAGCGGGAATCAAAAACTCCGCGTGCCGACTCCATCAAGTGCAACGCGGAAGAAAGATATCCACCCACTTCACGCACCAGCGGGTTTTTTGAAAGATGCGGCTCAAAGAGCCCACCAAAAAAGAGAATGCTCATCACCGAGAAAGTCGAAATGGCTGCAATAATCTGATTCGAAGTCAGCGCCGAGGCCAACATCCCGAGTGCAATAAAAGCGGATGCAATCAGGCCGACCATCAAATATCCGCCGCCAATCGGCCCCGCATCAATCAAATGGGCGGCTTCCGGTGCCAGCAAACGGACGATTACCAAATAAAGTAGCGTAGGGGCGCACATCAGCATGAAAAAAATGAAAACGCCCGCAAACTTGGCGGCGACTACCGTCGAATCCATGACCGGAGCTGTCATCATCGTTTCAAACGTACCATTTTTACGCTCCTCAGCGAACGTACGCATGGTGAGAATGGGAATGACAATCAGCATACAGGCCCAGATAACCACCATCAGTCCTTGCACCGAACGCATCACTTCCAAATTTTCTTTCACCAGCCAATAAAACCCACAACCAGTTACCAATAGAAAAAACATCAACATCACGTAGGCAATGGGCGAAAGAAAAAGCGCAGACAACTCCCGCCGCCAGAGTGCAAAAAAAGTTCTCATCGTTTAACCTCCGTCGCAACATCCTCACGAATAATGGCCACAAAAACATCTTCAAGCGAACGACTTTCTAAATGCAACTCGCGAAGTTTCCAGCCCTTGGACGCCGCACATTCAAAAACCTGCGTGCGAATATCCGGCGCGGACGAATCGATCCGATAGCGGCTCCAGCCTTCGTCCAGCGACTCATGAGAAACCACATCCACCGCGCCGAGATTCTTCAATGTGGCTTCAATCACAGACGGATCGCCTGCAATTTCGGCACTGATCAGCACGTCGCCTTCCAGTCTCTTTTGCAGACTCTCCGGCGAATCCGACGCCACGATTTTACCTTTGTTAATAATTAAAATCCGGTGACACGTCATTTCGACTTCCGGCAGAATATGAGTCGAAAGCAACAAGGTATGCCGTTCAGCCAGCTTGCGAATCAGCTCGCGCACCTCACGAATCTGCCCCGGATCGAGACCCGCCGTCGGCTCATCGAGAATCAGCAAATCGGGATCATGCAACAGACTATCGGCAAGGCCGACGCGCTGACGGTACCCTTTTGAAAGCTGGCCGATAATCCGGCGGCCGACATCGGTCAGCCCGCACTGTTCTTTTACCGTATCACGGCGCTCCCGGATCGCCCGGCGCGCTACGCCTTTAATCTGCGCTCTAAACTTCAGATATTCATCGACGCGCATGTCATGATAGAGCGGGCAGCTTTCCGGCATATATCCGATATGGCGGCGCGCCTCAATCGGATCTTCAAACACATCACAGCCCGCAATTTCAACCGCACCGCGTGTCGGATGCAAAAACCCGGTCAGCATACGCATCGTCGTGGTTTTTCCCGCGCCGTTCGGGCCGAGAAAGCCGACAATCTCGCCGCGCCCGACCTCGAACGAAACATCGTCCACCGCCGTATGACCCGAAAACTGCTTAGTTAGATTAGAAACCTTAATCATCAAAAAATCCTTGGATTACAGGAATACTGGAGCACTGGATGATTGAAAACCAAACTCATCAATTCACCAATCCTTTACTCCATCACTCCACACCCTTATTAGGGTGTCTGAATAATCGGTGCATTATCTATGAGAAGCCCTTGCAGTCAAGCCGCGTAACGGCTTCCAAGCATTGGAAAAAACCGCCGCCGCGCTTCCAAGGTCTGGAAAAATCCGGTAGAAACGTTCCAGTCTTTGGAAAAACTCTATGGAATACAAACCGCTCAGGCCAAGGGATGCGGACGTCTCCGCCCTCGAAGCCGAAATCGACCGGCTCGTTTACCAGCTTTACGGCCTGACGGAAGAGGAAGTGAAGATTGTCGAAAACAAATCCTGACGACAGAACAGGTGCGGCCACCGTCCGCACCCACAGGGGAATTCTGTAGCCGCGCACGGCGGGCGCGGGGATTAAAAGGGTTGAGGGAAAAACAGGCGGAATAAAGGAGAGCCCGGTGAAGAGTGAAATGGTTAAAGCGATGCAAAGCCGGTTCGACAGTCTGGCACAGACCGTCCCGGGGGAAGATGTCGAGTTCTGGTTCGCCCGCGATTTGCAGGAACCCCTCGGATATGCCCGCTGGGAGAATTTTTTCACAGCGATAAGCCGGGCGGTAGATTCTTGCAATACAACGGGTTGCAATCCCGACTACCATTTTCGTGGCGTCACGAAAATGGTCGCTCTGGGAAGCGGTTCGGAACGACCGGTAGATGATTTTATGCTGACCCGTTACGCCTGCTATTTGATTGCCCAGAACGGCGATCCCCGCAAAGAGCCGATTGCCTTTGCTCAGAGCTATTTTGCCGTTCAAACCCGCCGGCAGGAACTGATTGAGGACCAAATGCGGTTGCAGGCCAGGCTGGATGCCCGCGAACGGTTGCGCGAGTCGGAAAAGACGCTTTCGCAGAACATTTATGACCGCGGTGTGGATGACGACGGGTTTGGTCGCATCCGCTCCAAAGGCGATGAAGCGTTATTCGGCGGGAATACAACGCTGGAAATGAAGAACAAGTTTGGCATTACCCAATACCGTCCGCTGGCAGACTTTCTGCCGACGTTGACGATTGCAGCTAAAAATCTGGCGACAGAAATGACCAATCACAATGTGGCTCAGGATAATCTGCAAGGGGAGTCCGCCATTACCCGTGAACATGTTCAAAATAACGTGAGTGTACGGGATATGCTGGGACAGCGGGGAATCCGCCCCGAAAATCTTCCGCCGGAAGAGGATATCAAAAAGCTTGAACGCCGGGTGAAAAGCGAAGAGAAAAAACTGGAAAAACGGTCGGGACGACTTCCGTCCGGCCAATAAAAACCAATCGGGATGAAGACTATACGTTCCAAAGATCGGAAAAAGAAAAAGTAACGACCGTCCCGGTCGTTTAGGCAAGCGGGACGCATGCTCTACATTGGGGAGTCGGAAAAATATGAAACTATCAGAATTTAAGATCGGTATGGAATTTGAGATGTCCGAACAGCGGTGGCGTTGCACGGATGTCGGCACCCGCACCATCGCGGCAATTTGTCTGGATGACATTCCGCAAGACGATCCAAGCTGGCTGAACGGCCCGCCCTATGCTGTTGTCGAGGACGTGATTGATGAGTACGACTTTCCCGTCTGTTTTGCCAAGGAAGTGAAGATTGTAGAAACTGCCGGGAAATGAGTCGGGAAAACGGACAGAACGGACGTGACGGTTGCAG
>CAZTEK010000188.1:0-3585 GCA_964612095.1 uncultured Verrucomicrobiota bacterium | reverse complement strand
CGTTCGGACTGTGCAAAGACGGATTAAAGCGTCCGAATCCGAAACAGTGCTCCGGCCCGCCGTCGTCGAACACTCCGTCAAAAATCATTGAGATGATTTTCGGTCCGCCGTCTATAACGATAACGACATGCGTGTCCTGCGTACAGGAGACCGTTTGACTGGAAGTCCAATGCGAGCCGGAGTAAGGGTCGTTCAGGCTCAGCTCAATTTTCCGTTCCGTTGTCAATGTAACCAGAAATCCGCGACCGGTCTGGCTCCGGTTGTCGGCGAGCGGCCCCGGCTTAGCATCTTTACTGATCACCAGCTCGAGGCTGAAGCCGGTGCGCATGTCTTTATAAGGAGTCGATTCCCAGTTTTCCCAAGGTTCGTGATCGAAAAACACCGGCAACTTCGGAAGGGTAAAGGTTCCCGGCTGATTTTGCAGGGCGGCCCGGCTGAATAACGGAGCGGGTGTTTTTGTCTGACCGAACAGCCGCCGGACGAAGGCGGCCGGAATTGTGTGCATCCGGGCGGTTTTCTTTTCGGTTTCAGAAATCAGCAAATCTCCGGACGGCATTTCCATCAGATCCGGATAGGACATGCCCCGGGTGATGCTGTCGTTGTACAGCAGAACTTCCGGTTGGGAAAACCGAAGCACCTTTCCGTCTGGCGAGTCAGCTTCTTGAGCGCCTAGACACCAGACGATACTACGGTGGGCAAACGATTTTTCACTGTGATTGTGAAACCAGTAAAAATAGCGCCCGCCGGAAAGTTTCCAGATGAAATTGGCGGCACGCGGATTTTTGACCAGATGTCCGTCCGGATAAGACAGATAAGCTGGGGCCGTCCAGGTGTGTCCGCCATCCCGGCTGTATGAAACGACAGGGTGGCCGCTGACCGAGCGATACACACAGAAAAATGATCCGTCACTCAGCACGACGAAACTCTGTTCTTCAGCAATCGGGCCTCCATTGGGAGGTGCACGGAAGCCGATGTCGCCGTCCGGCAGAGTTTCAAAACGGATTTTGACAGGGTCGGGTTCCGTCAGAATATTGTCACTGCACAGCAGAGCACCCTCAGTTCGGTTGAAAACATTAATGCCGATCCCGCCGACTTTATGAAGCGGAACATACCCCTGCCCTTTATGCACAAAGGGTTTGCCGACATTCCAAAAATAACGGATTGATCCGTTTACGCCGTTCTGCCGGTCGATTTCAAATTCACGCACCGCAATCGGATAACGCTTTTCGGACCAGGTCTTTCCGTGATCATCCGAGAATTTGAAAACAAAATACCCCAGCGTATCTACGCGGCGGCACCAGCCGTCAGGGTAGGCAGCTTTATCTGCCGGTATTTTACGGACGTTGTCGGTGTTGTGGTTGTAGAAGGCATAAATACGGCCGGCTGCTGTTTTAAGTAATACCGCATAAGACGACTCCACATCGTTTGCCGACTCCAGTGCAACTGGAGCTCCCCAGGTTTTGCCGTCGTCTGTGCTACGCACGCTGGCCACATGCTGCCCGGGAGTGCCCTCATGCCCCTTCCCGGTTGTGCAGATCAGCACCAGTGCACCGTCATCCGCGCGGATAAAAAAAGGCTGATCTGCGTAACCGCCTGCACTGACAGGGATAACCGATCCGTTTTCCAGCAACCGCCAATCGCCGCTGTTATCGACCACAAAACTCAGAGAATTATTCATCACGTTAGCTTTTCCTTATTGTTCATTTACAGTCACCACCAGCACACCCCATGGCTGCAACGGTGGAAGGGTCAGACGGATTTCGCCATTTTCTGTGCGGGCTGTCAGACGTTGTTCTGCAACCAGATCCGTATACTTTTTGGTCTGTTCTGCTGTTTCATGCTGCGTACGGTCATACGGACGGGGAGTGAGCAGTTTAAACGTCAGCGATTCTGCCGGCACACGGAAGGCATCCTGCCGGAAAACCGCCTCAAACGGTTTAGCCGGTCCTCGCTTCAGATTTTCCATGCCTTTGACATACTTATAGACGGTTTCACCGCTTGCCAGCTCCCAGACCTCGTTTGCTCCTTTTTGGCTTGAAACCAGCAGTGATTTTCCCCAGTCAATCAGATGAATAACCACGGGGCTGGCAGGTTTTCCGATGTTAACGCGGACAAAGGCGCAGACTTCATTATCTGTACCCTCGATCTGTAACGGTTTGTTTTCCGGGTTCACCTTCGGACTGAGGATCCCTTTGGTGCTATAATCATAAGCTCGGTCATACTTTTCAAGATAAGGAGCAATGCCGCGAATGAACCCGAAAACGGGGGCGTAATCAGCGGGTTTCCCAAAAAAACGTCCGCCACCATCCGGAGTTTGCTCAAAAGTATCCCAAGGCACTTGTGCCAGTCCGCCATTGGCGTAAACCGTGGCAATGACTTTATTGTTCAATGTGCTTTTCTCTTCATGCGGAACTTCAATACCAAGCAGTTTTGCACTACCGATAACCTGGAACTTGCCATGATTTTCCGTTGCTCGAAGTCTGTCCAAAAGATGATTTGGATTGGCAGAAACCATCATTAATTCAGACATCCCAAAATCGAACAGAAGTTCGAGTTTATCCCAGATTTGAAACGATGTGTTATTCACGCTGATCGGAATATCACGCCCAGCGTAAACTTTGATGTCACGAACTAGACGTCTAAAAAACTCGATCGACTGATTCTCCCAGTATTCGTACCAGTATTTTTTCAGTGGATCATTATACGAGTTCAGAGAGAAAGCATCCCCGGTAGGAGCGCCCTTAGCCGTCAAATAGACTTTGTAGTCGAAGGTGCTAACATCCGTGACGCCCAGATTCTGGAGAGTTTCCGAGCCGACATTCGCGGCCAGCCAGCGGCTGAATCCGGCAACACCTGTTTTGGTGAATCCGCCGCCTAGCGTAGTCACCGCCATAAGATGATGATTGGCGGCATCTCTTTGCAGATTGTCACAGCCGGCATCAATCAGTTTTTTATAGTACTCGAAATGTCCATCGTAGTAAATCGGGTTGGAGATATCTCCGATCAGTTGTGGATTTTTCCAGGTGCGGATAAATGGCATAATTGACGGATTGCCCTGAATGTCTGTCATAATAATTTCGCCCTGCCAGTCCGCAGGCGCCATATCGCCGATCCAGCATGGGACATGCTGTGCCGCCGACCCGCAGAACGAGTAGCCGCGCTGTTTGATATCCTGAACGGCCTGAATCTCTCGTTGTGTAAACCAGATATAAGCCCAGTCAATACGCGTGACATGAAAAGCCGGTGCGGCTCGGAAGATATTTTTTTCATCTTCGTACGGGACATCCCGGATCGTTAACGTTCGCGAGGAAACATCACTGTAGGACGGGTATCCCGGTTTGATAATCCGTGGAACGGCCATGTCGTGGAAAACGGAACTCGGTGAAATTTTCTTCTCATCGGAACACCCTGTATTCCATGCGCCGAGTGCCAACAAAGCTAGCGAAACCTTTTTCTTCATACTTAATACCTTTCTTACCTTGGGATTGGAATAACCTAAATTTTTCATCAACCTAATGAAACCCATCTTTTGGTGCAACGCAGGCCTCCTCTTTATCTCCGGTGTAGAAGCCTCGGGGCAGGTTG
>CAZTEK010000187.1:0-3590 GCA_964612095.1 uncultured Verrucomicrobiota bacterium | reverse complement strand
AACAGCTCGTCCTATGGAACATCCTGCGGTTTATTCAAAACAATACGTGAAAAAGAAAACACTCTTTTATCAATGAGCACCTAAACTACAAGCGCCCATCAATCATAGCTCTCGGAAAAATACTTTTTATGTCATAGATAACACTGTTCTCGACACATAGGTTGCGAAGATCCGTCACATTTAACTTTTTAAATTCATTATGTGCCACCGCCAGTATAACGGCATCGTAGCCGCCTGAAGCCGGAGCGCAGATGTCTTCAAGAAGTTCAATACCATATTCGTTGCGAACTTCGGACGGATCGGCCCACGGATCATAAACAGAGACGTGGGCACCATAGGACTGAAGCCCATCAACAATATCCGTGACCCGGGTATTGCGAATATCGGGACAATTTTCTTTAAACGTAAGCCCAAGGATCAGAACGTTTGATCCGGAAATGTGAATCCGCTTTTTCAGCATTAATTTCACAACCTGATCTACGATAAATCCACCCATGCTGTCGTTAACCCGGCGCTCAGCTAAAATCATTTCCGGGTGATAACCAACCGATTCCGCTTTGAACGTCAAATAATAGGGATCAACTCCAATACAGTGCCCGCCAACCAGTCCGGGCCGGAATGGTAAAAAATTCCATTTTGTACCAGCGGCCTCCAGCACCTCCAAGGTATCAATCCCCATGTAACTGAATATTTTGGCAAGCTCATTAATTAAAGCAATATTGACATCACGCTGGGTATTTTCGATTACCTTGGCCGCTTCTGCTACTTTGATCGATGATGCTTTATGAGTTTCTACTTCTAAAATACTGCGATAGAGCATGTCTACAAAATCCGCAGTTTCAGGCGTTGAGCCGGATGTGATTTTGACGATGTTTGTCAGCCGGCGTTGCTTATCGCCCGGATTGATCCGTTCCGGACTATAACCAGCAAAAAAGTCTGTATTAAATTTGAGCCCGCTAACCGCCTCAATCACCGGAATACAGTCTTCTTCCGTCGCTCCCGGATACACCGTAGATTCATAAATTACCACATCGCCTTTTGAAATCACCTTGCCGATGGTTTCACTGGCCCGTTTAAGCGGAGTCAAATCCGGACGGTTTGAACTGTCAACCGGTGTGGGTACCGTGACGATATAACAATTGCAAGCCGCCAAATCCTGACTATCAATTGAAAAAGTTAACCGCCGCGCAGAAACAAGTTCTTCGGAATCCGTTTCCTGTGTAGAATCATGGCCGTTTTGCAGCTCCTCAATACGCGTCTGTCTCACATCAAATCCAACGGTAGAATACTTTTTACCGAACTCCACCGCCAGCGGAAGCCCGACATATCCGAGCCCGATCACACCAATTTTTAAATCTGAAAAGTTCATATGCCCCCGTCTCTGTAATTATTTTTAGAAGATGCGTATTGTTACCTGCCAGCACACTGGAAAGCAAGATCACGGTAAAGACCCCAACGGGCATGCGCCCTTTGTGAGATATAAAAATGATGATGACGGCCCAGAAACAGCACAAACAAATTAAAAATGCTTTCTACCGCCAATAAAGGGACCGCGGCATCATCACCGGATAGTGATACAAATTCTTCAGCCAGCCAGTCGCTCACTCTTTTTATTACCGCGCCCGATACGTTGCTTCAACTTGCGGGCCATATTGGTTTCCCACCGGATCCGGCTCCTGCCAGCGCGGGGAAACGCATCGCAATATGCGTTAAAAAATACAAGCCACTCCACTTCATCCATCCCTTCGGAAACCCCTGAATAACGGGTATGCACCAGATTCTTGATACACAGCCGTTGAGGAATCCCCCGGCGGTGAAATTGCGTCCGTTCGTTGTCAATCAGCACAAATTCATATCGTCCGTTTTTCTGAGAAACCAGAATATTCCCCCAACGCAGATCCCCATGGGAAAAGCCGCACTGGTGAAGTCTGCCAACCATCTCCCCGTACTGCTGCATTAAGACACCCTTTCCCGGGCGACTCAACTTCCGGCGGAAGTTTCGTAATGGCTCTCCGGAAACCTCTTCCGTAATCATAAACCGCCGCCAGCCTTTTGCGCCAATGGCAGATACCTGCGCCACTGAAAATCCGGCCTGCTCAAGCTGCGCATGAACCCGTGCGGCACGTTCATTCCAGAATCCGCGCAGCATATCCTTGAGCAGTTTATACAACCCCGGAAAAAAGTATTCTTTGTAGTAATAATTTTTCCCACCGTAATTAAACCGGCAGACCAATGTCCGGTTATGCGAACGGGCAATTTGTTCAAACCCAGCCGACCGATCTTTCGGCTCCATGCAACAAAGCCGGATAAAATCATCAGACAACGTACTCTGCACCGACCAGCCATTGATGTTTTCAACCGAATTCATCCGTGCTCCGCCGCTAGCCGGATCACATCCAGCGTTTCCGTCCAGTTTCGCTCCAGCGTACAATCCGCAACACTGGCACAAACCGCCTGCGCCCGGCCGAGATCATTGCGCCGCGCTAATAAAGCCGTCACTCCGGCAGACAGAACATCCACCTCTGCCGGATTTTTTGCGGTGAACCCATTTTCGCCCTGTTTCACAATTTCGCACCCGCCGTTATAGGCCGTCGTGACAAATGGCGTACCGCAGGCAATCGCCTCCAGACTGACATTGGCAAACGGATCGCTCCATGTCGGCAGCAGTACAACATCCGCCGCGCGGTAATACGTGCGAAGACCCTGCGTCGGCGGCGCAAAAATAACGCGTTCCGATACGCCAAGTTTATGCGCGAGCTTCATCCACGGAACCGGATCACCACGTCCAGCGACAATCAGCCGAGCTTCCGGCACACCGGCCAGAACCAGAAATGCCTGACGCAGCCCTTTACGCACCCAGTCACTTCCAGGAAAAAGAATCAACGGAACAGCAGTATCCAGACCGTAACGGGAAGCAATCTCACAACGGCTTTCGCCCCGGTCGGCTGGCGTAAAAAAGGATGTGTCGCACCCGTTATGAATTACATGAACCGTTGCGCTCAGGCCAGGATAAACACGATGGAGATAGCCTTTGACCATGTGCGAATTTGCGATGATGTGCGGTGTGGAACGCACGCACCGCTCCTCCATTTCCAGATAGGCATGATGTCCGGAACTATGCGCATTAAACCAGGTCTTCCATTCCGGCTCAAATTCGGCACGATGTTCTAGCCAAACTTTATGAACCCCCTCACCCGCCCGCCAGATATGCTGACTTGCCGTGCGCTCCAGACTGAAAACACAATCAAAGTCCCCGGCATCGACACACTGGCGGACTGATTCAGCAAATGAAAAGAGTTTTGTACGGCGCGACCTGCGATTAATGAAAACCGTGTGAACCGTTACCGGGAAATCAAAGTCACCTTCCGGCCAAAAGGCGGTAATCAAATGAACCTCATGCCCGTTCTGCGCACATCCCTTCATCAAACGGCGCACATATCCCTCGCCGCCGCCGAACGGCACCTGTTTTTGTTTAATAAAGGCGAGCTTCATTTTGATATCCACTGATTACAGATGCGTTGCAAACCGCCTTTGATCCGCCGTGAAGCCTGTCCTTCAAGATATCCATCCATAAAACTCTGGATTCCGGC
>CAZTEK010000186.1:0-3603 GCA_964612095.1 uncultured Verrucomicrobiota bacterium | reverse complement strand
GCATGAAAGACGATTTTCCGATGTTCGGAAAAATCACCGGCGAAAGCTTCCAGACACTGGAAAAAGAAGTTCTCAAGAACTTTTAGAAAAATTTGGACTGCGATGATAAAGGCCGCGCCGTATCACCGCTCTGGAGTGCGCTGGCTCGACAGCGCTTTCATCTTCAACCGCTCGGCAGAAAGTAAAAATCGTATGCATCGTACGAATTTTACTTGTTTATGAGGCCGCGAAATCTGTTGTGAAAATGGCCAGAGGCTATCTGTGCGACAGCGGGCTTCTGCACTATCTGTTGCGGATCCGCAGTCTGGAACGGCTCTATCGCCATCCCGGAGTCGGCGCCGCCTTTGAAGGATTTATTACCGAAGAAATCATCCAGGGGTTGCGCGTTGTTGAAACGGCACCCTGGGGCGCAAACTATTATCGAACCCGCAACGGAGCCGAAGTGGATCTCGTGCTCACCTCCCCTGACGGTGACCGCATCCCGGTTGAAATAAAATTCGGAATTTCAACAAGGGCGGCCGACTTAATCAGCCTGTCACGATTCATCGAACAGGAAAACCTTCCGTATGGAATGGTGATCAACAATTCAGAGGAAATCCGGATGCTGACTGAAAAAATTATTCAGCTACCAGCCGGATGTCTTTAACCTAAATACAGAAATGAACTAACCACTAATCTTCACTAATCGGCACTAATTCCCCGTAAAACAGATGTTTTCAATTTATGTTCGGCGTATGCCCATCTCACCCGATGGTGCGGATCACTTTTTATCAAGTCCCTTATTATCAGTGACGATTAGTGAAAATTAGTGGTTCCATTTTCCTTTCTAGGTTTAAGGGTGCCGATTCCTTCGGTCGTTGCATGAGAAGGGAACACGCAACTTCAAGGGAAGCTTGTCCAGCAATTTCAAGAACCGTAACCACCCGTCACGTCCACAAAAAATCCGCCCCGGAAACCAGAGCGGATCGTTGAAGAAAAAAGCGCTGAAATTTAAACGCGCCCGAAGAAGCGGCGGTAGAGACCAATGACCGCCCCGCCAAGAGCGAGAATCAGGGCCGTCGCCGGTTCGGGGATGGCAGTTACATTCAGCCCCCACGAGTCGAGCGTTACGGTGCCGTACTGATTCATGTCCGCAATGAACAGTGTCCAGTTGCCGTTGGGGTTGAGGCCGTTAAACACATCCAGTCCGGCCGTGCGGCTGTCGGTATCCAGAACCAGATCCGGATCGACGTTGCGTCCGTCGGCATCCCAGGTTCCGGTCAGCCCGAACTGCCCGTCAAACTCCGGACTGCTGTTCTGATACAGATGCGCATCCGGTGCGCCGACAGAGAAGGTGATGTCGAAGCCGTTATCGCTATAGCCCAGCGGCGCGGACAGAGTCCGGCCTGCGCGGTTCAGCAATACGGAAAATCCGCCGTTCGGGCCGATCAGGGTGACATAATAATCGCCGTTGAATGCGTCCGGACTGGCGGACATCCGCAGATAGACCTGAAGAGAATCCAACATCGGGTCGAGGCCTGTCAGGCTCTGTGTATTCTGCATGCCGCTTGGGGTATTATCCGGGACGCCTTGGTTCACATCAAAATAGACCCACTCTCCGCAGGCGCTCAACACAGTCGAGCACAGGATTAATCCGGATATCCAGTTTCTCATTTTCGTTGGAGTCATCGTGTATTTCCTCATGGTTTCCTGGTTCTATAGTAACGGGACGGCGGCGGATTGGTTTCATTGAATTGCACGTAGCCGCCCGCACCGATAGTGCATGAGCCCAGATCGCTCCAGTCGGGATTCGCCAGCCGGGTTGATCCCTGTACAACACAGGCACGTCCGGGAATTCCAAATATCCTCAGCTCTGCGCTCCCTTCGACCGAGGTGATGTGTAAATTCAATGCCGACGAGTCGTCGTCTGCCGGGCCCATCGTCTCCACTTTTGCCGTGCCGACGGTTTCGCCGCCGAAGGCATTGCGTACACGGAACTGGAAGAAGTCGTCCGTGACACTTCCCTCCGGCGGGGTGTAGATCACCCAGCGCCCGGAAAGCGTCACCGAACCGCCGTTCGTTGAACCCGGCGACACCCAGATTGCGGTGAGCGCCGAGCCTTCGGGATCGGTTGTGTTGGCAAGCAGCATGGTGGTTGTGACTTTCAGGAGCTGATTGGTTACCCGTTGCAAGGTCACCGGCCCTGTCGCCGGAATCCCGTGGACGGTAAAACTGTTCGTAACATCCGCTGCCGCCGCCCAATCCTCATTGCCGGACTGTGAGGCAACAACCAGCACCGTGCCGTACGACGAGAACGCGAGACCGGTTCCGCCACTAAGGATTCCCGGCCCGTCGGCGACGGTAAAACTCACCGCCAGACCGCTCGATGCGTCGGCGCTTAACGTCGCGGTATCGGTTGTTAAAAACACGCTTTCGGTAACGGGCAGGAAGTTCGCAATTGCTTGCTCCGCTTTATAATCCGTCAGCGTGATCGCACCGCCGTCGGGAGCGGCCACCGTAAACCGCTCGCCGGGCTGAGAGTCGTCGGCCAGATAAGCAAAAACGCGGCTGTCGGCGACATTATCAAACGCGCCGGAAACGGTTGCGCTATTGATCAGGACGGTAAAGGTTCGGTCAGCGGCGGTATACCCGTCGGGCACAACGGCTTTGAGCGTTCCGCCCAGCACAAAAGAGGTTGCGGCTCCATTAATGAGGTCGGATGAGCCGTCGGCAAAAAGATGCAGCCGCAGGACGGCCTCGGGGTTGAACGTTGCGCCGCCGCCGACCGTGAGGGTTCCGGCGGTATCGGACGAAAGCCCGGGGTCAAGCAGACCCGAAACCGTCAGCGCGCCGGTCACGGCTCCTTCGCCGGTCAGCACGGCGCCGTTACCGACTACTACATCAGCCGCGAGCGTTTCCCCGGTGAAGAGGGTTAACGTATCTCCGGCGTTCAACGTGAGGGTCTGCTGAGAAAAAGCCCCTTGAGCAAAGAAACACAGCAGACCCAAAAACGCCGCCCGCAACCCTCTGCCTCGTATGAGCAAGTTCGAGTTCATGGTTAATACTTAATGATGTAGTTCAGCACGATGTAAGGCTGAAGGTTGTTGTGGGAGGCACCGCCGCCGGTGCTGCCTGTGTCCTGTGACGAGTTACCCCGTGTCGGCCAACCGTTACCATCCCCTTTACAGCCATAATAAGTGGGGTTATGATAAGACTCTGTATGGGTGTGGCTTGGAATTTGCTCCGTCGTGAGCGTGTGCGTCTTGGCTCCGCCGGTTTCGCCCCGCGCGTCGAATTCAGTCTGCGCGGAGTCTAGACCGACCGGAATGCGGCCCTGGAGATTGGGCACGTTGAAGGTGGTCGATCCATTGCCCGCGCCGTAGGTGGTAGTGATGACCGCATACAGCGCGGCATAGGTCGTGCGACTCACCGCCTGGCCTTGGCAGAGCAGGTAGCCGGTCGGGGCGGATGCTCCAGCAAACTGCATGACAGCGCCGGCAGGGGTTGCCGCCACCACGGAGCCGTTCACCAGAAAGCTACCGGTGACGTTCACGTCGCCCGCCACATCAACGGTGTAGCTGGGGGTGGAATCACCGATCCCGACCCGGCCGTTAACGATGACAT
>CAZTEK010000185.1:0-3605 GCA_964612095.1 uncultured Verrucomicrobiota bacterium | reverse complement strand
ACGGATGTTCATAAAGATCCTTCGTCTGCTGCCACTGATGGCCTGTTTGAATCCAAGCCATCGCGGCCAGCACGATCACAAAAAATAAAATGGCCCCCAACCCCAGACGAAGTTGTGTTCCAATTTTCATATCTCGTAACTTCATTTTTTACCTCCTCTTTTGGAATATCGTCGACGTAGGTACCACGGTGCAAAATCCTTCTTGTTTGGTCACCATATCTCTTTCTGCTTCGCCGGTCACAAAAAAACCGCCGCAGGACAAAGCCCGATAGACTTTATCGATAATCCGCTGGCGAACATCCGGTTTATAATAGAACAGCAGGTTACAGCAGAGAATCAGGTCAAAATCTCCATAAAGACTATTCGCTGGGCAGACGGAATGTTCATCCAGCAAATCATAAACAGAAAAATCCACCTGTTTCCGCAACCGGGGAACGACGACATACGCATCGCCTTGCCGCGAAAAACAGTTGTTCAGCTGCTTCAAGGAGACATTACCCACGGCTTCGGCGCTATAAACACCGGCGCGCGCCGTAGCCAAGTTGGGCTCTGACCGGTCGGTGGCAAAAATGCGATAGGACAACGGGGCTCCTTTAGCGGCGAGTAATTCATCAAGCAGTATGGCAACCGACCAAACCTCCTGTCCGGCGGAGCACCCCGCCGACCAAATCCTGATTTCTCTTTGTCCGGATTGAATTTTATCTGCAATCAGCGCGGGCAGAATTTGCTGTTCGAGCAGAGCAAACGTGAGCGAATTGCGAAAAAACTCACTGTAATTGATGTTCAGGGACTGACAAAAAAGTTCCGCTTCAACCGGATTACCGGCCAGATATTCCTCATACGCCGCGACGCTCTTGATGCCCGTTTCCGCCAATCGCTTATCGATCGATTTTTGCAAAAACGACTCGTCGTACGCATCAATACACTGCCCATGCGCTCTTTCCAATGTCTGGATGAACGCCGCCAGCGTTTTGTCGATCTGTACAGCCTTCCGCATCACCCATCCTCTCTAATGATCTCATATTTTTCGGGCTGTCCGACGCTTTTCAGCAAGGCGTTGATCTCTTTCTTCAGCTCAATCATGCGCAACTCCCGGCCCACCGTCACATCATGAAACAATTCCAATTCATCGCACCGCTGCTTCAGTTCCTCTTCGGCATTTTTACGCATTAACGCCGCGCCGATATGTGCCGCAACACTTTCAAGTTGCTCGATCAACGCCAGAGAAAACTGCCCTTTCCGGCGGTCATTCAGCTGAAGTAAGCCGACAATCTGATTCTTTGAGCGGATAGGTACAAGCGCTACAGAAGCATATCCCTGATGGATACATTCATTGCGCGGATGCAACCGGGGATCCTGATCCGCTGGAATATCCAGCAACGGGAAGGAATCGTTCGTCCAGGCACTTCCCCCTCTGGTGAAGAGAGGATTAGCCGGATCGGTCTTGCCGGAAAGCACCAGACCGCAGGTACATTCCAAACGGATATGACCGTCTTCGTCCCGGCACACCCCGCCATCCGCGCCGCGCTCAGTGAGCGTATTTTCCTTCAGCAGAAAGTCAGTTGAAAAACCATCCTGAACAAAATACGGAAAATCATCGCCATCTTGAAGGCGGATACCCACCGCATCGACTCCGGTTTTCGCCTTCATCACTCCAAGAACACACGTAATGGAGTCATGCAAAGACATCGGCTCATTAAGCTTTTCCAAAATCTCGCTCTCCACCTCCAGATAAAGCTCCACCTGCTTACGGTCGGTGATATCAGACAGAATACAGTGGGTTTGCTTAAAAGAACCGTCCGACTGGTATCCGATGCGTCCGTCAGAGGCAATAAAACGTCTGTTTCCATTCTTATGCATCATCTGAAATTCAGAATGGATTTTCCCTGCGGCCTTAAACAGGGGAAACCGCTGGCGAAAAGCTTCTACAAACTCGGGAGCCAGAAAATCACCAAACCATTTACCGATCACTTCATCGCGTTGATAGCCAAGTGTATTAAGCCAGGCCGAGTTCACTTCAATGAAACAGCCGTTTTCATCGAGGGATTGGTAACCCAGCGGTGCCTGATCGAAAAGAACACGGAAGCGGTCTTCGCTGTTTATTAGCGCCGCTTCAGCCGCCTTGCGATCCGTGATGTCATACAATACCGCCAAATGAGTGCTATCGAATAACTGGGTTTTTGCCGTAGTGGCCAACACGGTTTTATCCGTTCCGTTTTTACAGCGTATGACCACTTCCAAAGATTGGAAGGCCGCTCCGGTTTTCTCTGCTTGCGCTACTCGGTCTTGCCAGATTCCAGACACCCATTGCCGCATTTCAGGATCGGGAAAGGCGCGGAGCCACCAGTCGGCAAGAGTAGGAATGTCGTCCAATGTATAGCCAAACGTCTGAATAAACGCCGGATTCAAAAAGGTGACGCGTTGCTGATTGTCATGCAACCCCATCGGCATAGGAGCAATATCAATGATCGTACGGAATTTTATTTCACTTGCCCTTAGATTGGCTTCACTGACTTGCAGTTCAGCGGTGCGAAGATCAACCAGCCGCTCAAGTGCCGCGCGGCGATTGGTGATCAGCCAGACCAGTGAGGTAATCAAAAGAGTGACCAGCAGACCCAACATTCCAGCCAGTCTCCCATACTGCAAAGGATTAGATGCCAGCCAGGATTTATCAGGAACCAAGCGCAAGACGTACGCTTTACCGAACCGGAAAATCGGAATCATCACGCGCAATGACGGATCTGCTTCTTCAAAGCATAACATACCACACGAACGGTGTGACCCGACTACAAAAAGCGGCTCCTCGCCGGGACGCAACTGAACCAAACAGACATTCAGTCCACGATTTTTTTTATTTTGTAACTGCGCTCCGCCCAGCAGATTTTCCGGACGTACCACAAAAGCAACCAGCCCTTTTTGAATCGAAGCATTAACTGTCTTGAAAACAAAAAGCCCCGGCGGAGAATTCGTCAATGCGATCAATTTAACAGGATCCGTGGCGGTGGCCAGCCCGGTGCGCAAGGCCTCCTGTATGGCGGCACAGCGCAACGGTTCGGAGTTCAAATCATAACCAAAGCCTTTTTCGTGACCTGCCTGCGGTTCAATATAAAGTGCCGGATAGTAAACTGGGTGCCCCTTGGCCGGCTCACTACGCCCTGCGTTATTTTTCTGCCAGATTGAAAAATCGGGCTGTCCGCCCATACGCACGGCTTGAACAAATGCGTCAGCTTCAGCATCCGGCACAGCAGGAGCCCAAACACACGCCTGCAGAACACCTTGTTTAACCAAATGCCCGCAATAAAAACTGAATTCATCGCGATTGACATCCTGACTCGACTCCAAGAAACAACTCAATTGATCGATCGCATCACGGAGATCGTAAAATTCCTCCGCACAGGTAACGGCATGAGTCTGAGCCAACTGATGAAACACCTCCCTGCGGGCCATACGCTCAGTCCGATCAAAGGAGATTGCCAGTATCAACGTCAGCAAAAGCAAAAAAATAAAGCACAAGATCGGTTCCGCATACCTTCTACGTTCAGTCCTCTGCGGCGAATGCTGGCGACGATATTTCAGCATCAAGTCCGCCAGCAAAAGAATCAACA
>CAZTEK010000184.1:0-3620 GCA_964612095.1 uncultured Verrucomicrobiota bacterium | reverse complement strand
GACAATGAGGTCTTCAACGTCGGGTTTGAAGAAGGCGACGGCGGAGCGATGTACACTGCGCAGGCGGTGTGGGGCGGCTACGGGCAGGTGTTCCGCGGCAACTTTCTGCACCACATACTCTGTATTCCCCAGATGCATCCGCGCGGCGGGATTTATTTTGATCAGCTTTACGGTGGCGCGCTTATTGAGAACAACGTCTTCTACAAATGCGCCCACCGCGCCATTCTCATCAACGGCGGAGCCGGAGTTACGGTAAACAGCAATCTTCTCCTGAACGGCTACTACGGTTTTTATAATACAGAGGCGTACGCTAAAGACCTTTACGCAAAAATCCCGAAATACGACCGCGGCGAACTCAAGCGCGGCGATGTGGAAGATGTTTACTGGCGCACCGAACAGGCGGTCGGGACGAACGGCTGGAACCAGGAGCCCTGGGCAAGTGCCTTTCCGCAGTTCGCCCGGATCATGAACAATTTTGAAACTTGTTTTTATCCGGTGGAGAATGTGCTGCGCGACAATTATTTCGGCGGCAACGTTCAGAATATTGTTTTCCGGGAAGGTGACGGGTTCTCCGCAAGTAAGGAACTGTTCAATAATGACACTGCGAAAAAACTGAGCGTGCAGGGGCTTCATGAGGTGGAGCTGAGCCAGTTCAACGATCCGGCGGTACTCGATTTCTCGCCGAAGGGGGCCGGAATGCCCGGGTTCAGCACGGCCTCCGCCGGACTGGTTAAGGATGAATTCCGGGCAACGGTTCCGGATAAAAATAATTATCGGGCGGCAGTCCGTGCGCACTTCCAGAGCATTCCTTCGTATGATCCGTCCGCCGTTTATGATCCGGATGAAATCAAGGCGCGGCGGTTTAATACGGGGAAAATGCTGGTTCAATAAGGAGTGGAAACGGTTATGCAGGGGCGGTTTAAAATTTTTCTGATCTGTTCCGGCGGGCTGCTGATAGCGGCTGTCTCCGTCGGCGGATTTCAGTTTTCACTCGGCAGAGAGATGCAGCGCGATTTTTATGTTGCGCCGGACGGCAGTGATTTCGCCTCAGGACAACAGATTGCCCCGCTGGCCACGCTGAATGAAGCCGTGAAACGGATGCAGGCTGTGATTACAACAAACAGCGGATCTGTTCCCGACGGCGGACTGACCGTTTGGGTTAAGGGCGGGCTTTATACCTATAAAACAACCCTGAGTTTCGGGGCCGCTTTGCAGGGCACCGAACGGGCTCCAATTGTAATTCGAGCTGTTCCCGGGGAAACGCCGGTCTTTGACGGATCCATTTCGCTCGATGCCGCCTCTTTTCAACTTGTCACCAATGCTGCGATGCTGGCGCGGCTAAATCCGAAAGCGCGCGGGTATGTGCTGGCGGCTGCCGTCACAAATCCGGCCGTAACCAATTTTTTGTCCAAACGGACCAATCTCAATGTAGACGGAAAGATGATGCGCAAGTCGCGCTTCCCCAACGAAGGCTATGCCCATATTGCGCAGATTTTGGATGCGGGGGCTGTATATATGGCGGGCCGTACACTGGGCGATCCGCCGGCTTATTCATGGGAATCTCCAATCGGCGGTGAGTTTATTTTGACGGAACAGCCGGGCGGGGATTGGGCGGCAGAGGCCGGCGAGCGGAATGCGACGGTGACCGGCTATTTGGCCTACGACTGGTATAAAGAGACCCATTCGATCGCCCGCGTTACGAACGGTTGTATCAAACTATTGGATTACAGCTCCTACGGAGTGCAGGAGTACGGTTCGGGATCTGTTCCTCGCCGTCTGGCAGTGTACGGGTTATTGTGCGAACTGGACGTTCCGGGTGAGTGGTTTTTCGATAAAACGACCCAGACTCTTTTCATTTACCCCTTTGGCGAGCTGACTGCAGAATCTTCAATCGGGGTCTGGGCCGGCGGTCTTTTTGCCGACTTTAATCAGTGCGCTTATGTCACAATCCGGGATTTGACGATCACCGGCGCAGCAAACCTCAGTGCCCCGGCGATGGTCCGAATGATTGGCGGCCACCACAACCGGCTGGCGGGCTGTACACTGAAGAATTCCGAACGGCTGGCGATTAAAATCGAAGGCGGGCAGTTCAACGGGATACAAAGCTGCGATGTGTATGATGTGGTAAGCCACATCCGCACAGAAGGCGGCACCGTAAAAACGCTGACGCCGACCAGTAATTATGTGGATAACTGTCACTTCACGCAGGTCCAGGCCGGCGATTATTACGGCGGGGTGGCTATCCGCGGAGTCGGCGACCGGCTCAGTCACAGTCTGGTTCATAACCTGCCGGGCCAGCCGATTACCCCGAGCGGAAACCTGCAGCGCATAGAAGACAATGAGGTCTTCAACGTCGGGTTTGAAGAAGGCGACGGCGGAGCGATGTACAACGCGCAGGCGGTGTGGGGCGGTTACGGGCAGATATTCCGCGGCAACTTCCTGCATCACGTGATTTGCACTCCGCAATTCCATCCCCGGGGCGGGATTTATTTTGATCAGCTCTACGGCGGCGGAAAGATTGAAAACAACGTCTTCTACAAATGTGCCCACCGCACCGTTCTCATCAACGGCGGGGCTGGGGTTACGGTAAGCAGCAATCTTTTCCTGAACGGCTACTACGGTTTTTATAATACGGATGTGTATGCCCGCGATATTTACGTAAACATCCCGAAATATGACAGCGGCGAACTCAAGCGCGGCGATGTGAACGATTATCTCTGGCGCACCGAGCAGGCGGTCGGGACGAACGGCTGGACTCTGGAGCCCTGGGCAAGTGCCTATCCGCAGTTCGCCCGGATTATGAACAATTATGCGACCTGTTTCTATCCGGTGGAGAATGTGCTGCGCGACAATTATTTCGGCGGCAACGTTCAGAATATTGTTTTTCGGCATGGCACGAACAGTCTGGCCACGGAGCTGTACGACGCCGCAACGACCAACTGGCTGGACGTTCAGGGTATTCATGCGGTGGAATTGACGCAGTTCACGAACGCCGGAATTTTAAATTTTTCTGCATCGGTTGCCGGAATGCCGGATTTCAGCACGGCAGATGCCGGACTGTTTGCAGATGAATTCCGGCAGAACGTGCCGGATAAGAATGGATACCGCACAGCCGTCCGCACCCATTTCCAAAGCATCCCCTCGTATGACCCGGCTGCTGTTTACAATCCGGATGAAATCAAGGCTCGCCGGCTGAACAGCGGGAAAATGCTGTTGTTCGTAACGGGTCTTGTGGAGACGTTTGATACCTTTAGTACGGGAACGCTTACGGCTCAGCAGAACTGGGCTGCGAATACCGGAGCGGCAGTGGTTGCGACGGCGGCGAGCGGATTCTATGCAGGCGGGCAGGCGCTTCTAATCACTAACAGTACCGATAAAACTTTGACCGGGACCAATCTTATCTTCGGACTGGAAAGCGGCACGACCGGCATCGAGTATGGGTTTGATTACAATTCAACAAACACGACGGCAGTAAACACGAAAATGCGTCTGGCTATAATCAACTCCGCAGGATCGGAGACCATCTCCGGCCTGAGTTTCGGCCTGACAAACGGATGGGTCAATATCCGTGTAGCAGGTGAGACCGGCACTGACTTTATCACCGGGAACAATCTGTCGGG
>CAZTEK010000183.1:0-3630 GCA_964612095.1 uncultured Verrucomicrobiota bacterium | reverse complement strand
GTCCGTCACCGAGCTGATTTCGATCTTTAACGACTCTGCGGCCGGCAAAGCCTTCTCGATTAGCGGGTTTATACTGGAGGCGATTCCGGCTCCCAGTCCGGCAACGATCATCGGCCTTTTTCCGGTGCGCTGGGATAGCGACCTTTGTTGTGTGCGTTTTTTGAACCCTGATATTGCGCAAAAATTGAATTTATAAATCGACGGTCGTGGGGTTTAATTAAGTCAGTGAAAAGCCTGTTTCTGGTTTCATGTTATGACAACATGGGGATTCAGGCGTTAGAGAAGAAGAAGGAGAGAAACGATGAAGAAGATAGGAATTATTATTCTGGCGGCGTTATGGGCAGGGGTTGGAAGTGCAGGTGTTGTTGTGCTTACTTCTCTTAAAACAGGCAGTGCAGGGGCCGCCGTCTATACGGATACGACGGATTTTTCAATTGACGGATCCGGAGCGGTAACAGTGAATCCGACGAATGACTTCAGGTTTTCTGGATCCATCACCAATTCCGGAGCATTGAATAAAACCTTCAGTATCTCGCTCGCGGCGTACAAAACGGTGAACACAAACTTCGGTGTAAATTACGGAGCAGGGGTTGATAAAGATGGTATCTTCCGGTCGGGCATCGGCACCCTTGGGTGTGCGACCGGCGCTGGCGGTACATTAAGCCCTGGCATGGGATATCTCGTGGGGTTAAATTTAACCAACCTAAATCCCGACGTGACTTTCAAGGTTGTAGGGATCTCGTTTAACTCGTTGAACGGAACACTGGGTGATTACGCTGTAGTTGTTGACCGGCAGAACCCCGCCAATTACGTGAGGATTACGAGTCCTGTTAATGGACTGTATACGAACGATATCTCCAGCCTTAATCTCACGGTTCAGGGCGGAACGTCCGTCACCGAGCTGATGTCGATCTTTAACGACTCTGCGGCCGGCAGAAGCTTCTCGATTAGCGGGTTTGTGCTGGAGGCGATTCCCGAGCCCGCTACAGTTGGCCTGTTTTTAGTTTCCTCAGCTGGTCTGCTGGTCTTTTGTCGGTGCCGCAGTATAATGTAACAGACGACAGAGACGCAGTAATCATCCTATGGCCCCTCAGTTTGAGGGGCCATGTTTTTTAATCCACTGAAATCAATGAACTACGGTTCCGATGTTTGAGGGAATGGTAAGGATCGAAAGACGCGAAGCCGCTAAAATTAAAGGGGAATATAAGGATGAATATTTTTGATAGACTTGTGCGCTGTTTTTTGACCCTCAGGGTTGTTGTGGTGGTTGTCAGTGTGCTTTATTCATCGGTATATACTGATACTTTGCAGACATCGATGGCGGTGCCCGGACCGGTTCGTGTTGAAATAGACTGGCCGGTTTTTCTGGCGCAGCATGATCTTGTCTGGGAGGAACTCCCTAATCAGTGGAATGAAGGGGCGTTCTGTGGAAACGGGCAGGTCGGCATGATGATCTATGCGACGCTCAACGATAACCGGATCGATTTTCATCTGGGCCGGCAGGATGTAACCGATCACAGAAAGGCTCCGGATCAGAAAACATCCTTAGGGGAAGCCGCCAGTGTGATGACCGATTACTGTCGTCTGGACATCGGGCGCATGGCGCTGCGCCCTGCCGGGAAAATTATTTCAGGAACCGTTCGTCAGGATTTGTGGAATGCGGAAATCCGCGGAGAAATCAGTACAGACCTGGGCCGGTTGACTTTTCGCGCGTTTACGCCTCGTGATCGCATGGTGAATGTGATCGAAATTCAATCGACTGAGAAAAAAGACGGGCAGCCTGTCCGTTATCAATGGGACTTCCTGCCGGGCAATCCTGCCTCTCCCCGGGTTCAGGTTTTTCCTGACAAATATGCGGGGTATGTAACCAATCCGGATCCTGTTTTGAAAAAGGACGGGGACGTTTCGGTTTGCAGCCAGTCTTTACTGGCGGGCGGTGATTACGCCACGGCATGGAAAGAGGATTCGGAACAATCCGTCCTGTATATTTCCACAGCAAACGAAGTGCCCGCATCCGGCGTTTCCGCCGCAACAGCAGCGAAAACCGTCCGCGACGCCATTGCTCTTGCGGTACCTGCGCTGGAAGCGCCGCACCGGGACTGGTGGCACCAGTTTTATCAGAAATCATTTCTCACGGTTCCGGACACGGGAATGGAATCCTTTTACTGGATTCAGATCTACAAAATGGCCGCCCTTTCGCGTCCGGATGGTCCTGCCGTTGACCTCTTCGGGCCTTTTTTCAGAATTTCCCAGTGGCCCGGACTGTGGTGGAATCTGAATGTGCAACTGACCTACTGGCCGTACTATCAGAGTAATCATTCCGATCTGGCTGTGAATTTAAACCAGCTTGTCTATGAGAAATTTGACAAACTGCTCGAACGGTTCAATAGATCAGGGCAGTTGGGCGATATGGCGTGGACCCTGCATAACTGCTGGCTGTATTACCAGTATGCAGGTGATTGGGAAGCCATTCAAAGAGACTGGACTCCAAAAGCGGCTATATTGGTCGAAGCCTATGAGAAAATCCAGGTCCGCAATGCGAACGGACAGATTGAACTGCCGCCGATGGGGTCTCCTGAATATAAGGGATTTGAAAAATTCCGGAACACAAATTATAACTTCGCGCTGCTGCGGTGGTTGCTGGGAGCCCTGATTGAATCGAATGAAAAAGCGGGAGCCAACCCCGAAAAAGTGGCGCATTGGAAAGAAACGCTTCGGGACCTAATCCCTTATCCGACGGATATAAACGGATTGATGATCGGCAGTGATCAGACGTTTGATATGGCTCATCGTCATTTCTCGCACCTGATCGCCGTTTATCCTCTTATGCTGTTGACCTCAGAGTCCTCCGTTGAGGATTTTGAATTGGTGAACCGGTCAGTTAATCACTGGTTTAGTTTCGTTCGTACCGGGAAGGACCTCTGCGGATTTACCTACACCGTTGTGGCATCCATGTATGCAGCACTCGGAGCCCCCGACAAGGCGTACGATGCGCTGCAGAAGTTTTTCGTAAGTGAGAAGAGTGTCAGCCTGCTTCTCCCGAATACAATGTATGTAGAATCGGGCGGGAAAAATCCAACCATTGAAACGCCGCTGAGTGCGGCAAATTCAATGATGGAATTACTCCTTCAGAGCTGGGGCGGGAAAATCAGAATATTCCCGGCAGTTCCTTCGCCATGGGACGCGGCGGCCTTTCATCAGTTGGGAGCCAAGGGCGGATTTCTTGTCAGTGCATCCAGAAGCGAAGGGAAAACAGACTGGGTCGCCGTCAAGAGTCTGGCGGGAGAACCCTGTATCATTAAAGTCCCCGGCTGGACGGATATTGTTTCGGCGGAATCGGTGAAAAACATACCGGTTGAAAAAATCGGTGAAAATGAATTCCGGATCGGGCTGAAAGCTGGTGAGGAGATTGTTCTGACCGCCGCAGCGGGCGGCGCGGTGATAAAACCGCTTTCCCATCCCGGCAACAAATTGAATTCCTACGGAGTTAAAACCGGAAAGCATTTGCCGAACGATCAGAGTTGGCCTTTGCCCCCCTTCACCCCAAGTACACGGGTAGAGGTTCCAAGTGCACGTGTTGTGCTTACTTCTCTTAAAACAGGCAGTGCAGGGGCCGCCGTCTATACGGAT
>CAZTEK010000182.1:0-3657 GCA_964612095.1 uncultured Verrucomicrobiota bacterium | reverse complement strand
CGAGGCCCGCGAGGAGCGGGAAGCCGACCATCCATGGAATCATATTCGCCATCATTGTCTATCACCTTATTATCCGGTCAATCAGAATTTCTAAGATACTCTTTCACCGCAGCAATAGCGACTGCAATATCCATGTCCTGTTGTGCGCCGGCTTGCAGAAGACCGCCGACCGCCGCTGTCGCAGGTTCAAGCTCAGGCGCCGAAAATCGCCGGATCAACGCGCTCAGCAGATGAATCGTGCCGGCGATAAAAAAGGAGACTGCTGCTGTCAAGGCACCGGTGATCAAGACTATCTTCCATGCATTCATGACGATGATCCTGGTTTCGAAAAGAGGTTAGTGGGAAAACATGCTGACGTAGATCGCCGCGATGATCGCCGTGGTGATAACCCCGCAAATGTTTGCGCCCAGCGCATATTGCATGATAATGGCGTTCGGGTTGACCTCCGACACGCATTTCTGCGCCACCTTCGCGGTGCTGGGGACGCAACTGACGCCGGCAATGCCGATCACCGGATTGAATTTCTTGCCTGAAAGAAAATACAGGATATACCCGCCGAGCAGTCCGCCGATCCCGGACAGCAGAAGCGACAGAACGCCCAGCAGGAGCAGGGGCAGCACCACGGGCGACAGAATCGTTCCCGCTTCGCACAGGATGCCCAGTAGCAACCCGAGGGAAAGCGTGGCCCCGTAGAGTACGGTCTCGGAAATCAGCGTCTGGAACGGTTTCAGCCCCGACTCGCGGATGGCAACGCCCAGGAAAAGCGAGAAGAACAGCGGTGCGGCGACGGGGAACAGAAAACAGAGAATGATGCAGCAGATCACAGCGAAGGCCATCTTTTGGCCGGATGTGATCGGCCGGTCTTTCTTGTTGGGAAGCATCTGGATGCCGCGAATATGCTTGGGCACCATCAGTTTGACCAAATAGGGAAATCCGCCGTAAGCCAGTCCGAGGTAAAGGTAAGCCACCACGGTGATCGGCACGAACAGATTGGGTGAAAGCTTGAGCGCACCAAACAGAACCATGGGGCCATCGGCTCCGCCGACCAGGGCGATGGATGCCGAATCCTTCCAGGACATGCCGAACGCATGGGCGATCGGGAGCGTGACGATGGTCCCCAGCTCGGCGCACAGCGCCAGAAACATGCTGACGTACGGCCGGGCCATGACAAACCCGACATCGAGCAGGGACCCGATGCCCAGAAACACCAAACAGGCCACCAGTCCATTGCTGAACATGAAGGTGTAGATCGGCTGGAGCCAGTCAATCTGCATCAGCGTCATCAAATGATCAGTCTGCGTGACGGCGGGATCCAGAAACAGGGTGCCCACTTTCGTCGGATCAATGGGCGTCTGGGTCGCCATTCCGATGGGATCAAAAAACATGACGGACACGTTGATGGTGGCCATGCCCAGCCCCATCGGGATCATCAGCAACGGCTCCAGTATGCCTTTCTTTCCCAAGTAAACCAGCAGACAGCCGACCAGCACCAGACTCAGCCGGGCAAGGGTCATTTTCAGATCCGAATGAAGCAGCAGTTCAATGCCCTGAAAGAAGTCAAGAAAATCGATGTTCATAGGCCCCTCAACGGGATGAATGAGTCTCGGATATCCGTTATTGTCTGATCACTGCGAGAATATGACCCGCCTGGACCTGATCGCCCGGCTGGACGGGAACAGCGACCAGAATGCCTGAAATCGGGGCATTGATCGGCGTTTCCATCTTCATGGATTCCATGACCAGCACCGACTCTCCGGCGGCGACCAGGGTGCCGGGCTTGAGCATGACGCGCATGATCAGCCCGGGCAGGGGCGAAACAATTTGATGCAACGTCTCCGTGTGGGTTCCGGACGTCGCAGCGGGTCCCGCGGCACCCCCTGTCGGCGCCCCCGGCTTGACGTCGTAATTGAAATCAACACCGTTGACCTCCGCCAGCCCGTCGGCTTTCATCTTCACCCCGAAGGTCTTGCCATTGACGGAAACGGTGTAAACGCTAGCCGGTCCCTTCGCGGCACCTTCTGCTTTCTTAGCCTTGTTTTTGCGGACCCCGTTCACCGTGGTCTTGCCGAGCAGGAAGTCGATGCCTTTCTGTCCGCAGGAGGCGGCGATGAAGATGTTTTCATCGCTCAGAGAGGCGATGCCCGCATCGGTCAGTTGCTTCCGGTAAGCGGCAACGCCCTTCTGGGGGTTGGCATCGTTGATCTCGAGGACCAACTGGGTGGTCGGTTTCAGCTTGAGCTGCTCGGACGCCAGCTTGACGATGCCGGCATCCGGCGCGACCGGCGTTTTCCCGAAGTAGCCGAGGACCATCTTGCCGTAGCCTTCGGCGATCTTCTGCCACGGCCCTAACATGACGTTGTTGAAAGCCTGCTGGAAGTAAAATTGCGAAACGGGGGTCACCGAGGTCCCAAAGCCGCCGAGACGAACCACCTCGCCCATGGCTTTGATCACTTCCGGGTAACGGTTCATGATGCCGCTGTCGCGCATCATTTGCGTGTTGGCGGTCAGCGCCCCGCCGGGCATCGGAGAGAACGGAATGAGCGGTTCGACCTCCTTGGCCTCCGGCGGCACGAAATAGTCCTTCATGCAGTCCTTGAAGATCTCTTCGGCCTCGCGCATCTTGTCAATATCCAGATCCAGGGAGAATTCGGAACCGCGCAGCGCGTGCCACAGACTGATGACGTCGGGCTGGCAGGTTCCTCCGGACACCGGCGCCATCGAAAGATCAATCTGATCGGCACCGGCGTGGATCGCGGCCAGGTAACAGGCCACGCCGGTTCCGGCGGTGTCGTGCGAGTGAAAGACCATCCGGGTTCCGGCGGGCAGCCGCTTTCGCGCGCGGGTGAGGGTGTCGAAAATGGTGGCCGGGGTGGCCGTCCCGGAGGCGTCCTTGAAGCAGACACTGTCGAAGGGAATGCCCGCGTTGAGAATGTCACACAGTGTTTTCTCGTAAAACGCTGCATCGTGCGCGCCTGTGCAGCCGGGGGGCAACGCCATCATGGAGACGACCACCTCGTGCTTCAGCCCGGCTTCATGAATGCAGCGTCCCGAGTAAATCAGGTTGTTCACGTCGTTGAGCGCATCGAAGTTGCGAATGGTGGTCATGCCATGTTTTTTGAAAAGCTGCGCATGCAGCCTGATGATGTCGCTGGATTGCGAATCGAGGGCGACGACGTTCACCCCGCGCGCCAGCGTCTGGAGGTTGGCGTCCGGGCCGGTCACCCGACGGAACGCATCCATGGAGTCAAAGGCGTTTTCATTGCAGTAGAAGAAGGGCGCCTGGAAGCGTGCGCCGCCGCCCGCTTCAAAATGGGTGATGCCGGCGGCGCGAGTGGCTGCGACGGCGGGAAGAAAGTCCTGAGTGAATACTCGGGCTCCATAAACGGATTGAAAGCCGTCGCGGAACGCGGTGATCATGGTCTCAATCTTCTTCATGCTCAAACCTTCCTGTCCGTTCAACCCTCAGGTCATGCAGGCGGAGGCAGCAACGATTCAGTCATGGCCGCCCTGCGTACACGAACGCAATGACACCCTTGGCCTGAAAAAATTCGCAAAAGAGTAGCACATTCCGGCGCGCGATCAAGCCTGATTTTTGCGTTTATGGAGATGCCACTTGCAGAAGCGGACAAGAACGGTCACAATAGGCGGGCAATGGTT
>CAZTEK010000181.1:0-3666 GCA_964612095.1 uncultured Verrucomicrobiota bacterium | reverse complement strand
TAAACTCCATACCTCAACCATAGCCGATCAACCACCATCCTCAAGCAAAACAACCGTTCAGGCGGCCATGAATAAATTTCGATTCCGGTGTAAAGCTGCACACGGGTCGTCCGGCGAACGCCGACCTGTTCCACAGGGCAGGAGAAGCCCCCGTGCTACGCCAGGGTCAGCGCATAGATAACACCCGCAATACCGATTAGCGCCAAACCCATAACCACATTTTTTGCCATCACCCCGTCCTTTGACATCGCGGCACCGAAAATTCCGAACACCAGCGGATGAACAAGAAAAAGCCTGGCAACAAACTTCCCGCGAAAGTGGAGCCGATTTGATCTGACTTCGATGGACTACCCGTTCTGCCGCAGGGCGCATCAAAAGCGTGAGATAAATTTTTTGAGCGGCGGTTCCTCTTCGAGGGACCAAAGCTCAATCGGGAACCAGGCAATCTGCAGATAGGCTCGTTCATTTTTCTGCCCGAACGCCAGCAGGCCGCAAAGAAAATAGTAGGAGGTCAGCCGGTTGTATTTTTGCCGATTCAAAGACGTTGCCGGCCAAAAATAGTATTCACCCATTTGATCGAGCCTGATGCCCTCTAAGGAAGTTGAAATCTCGCAGAGCGAGCTGGGGGACATGGCATTCGGCCCGCCTGGAGTCAGCGTCCCATCGGTAATAACTGGCAGTACACTGGACTCATACGCCAGCAGTGGAATGATGCCGGCCCGCATGAACCGCTGATAGGCAATGCAATCTCCGCGCGGAAAATCATAGACCTTTGAGCTTCCGCCTGTAAACAAACCGACCATGTAGGGCAGTAGTTCGGTTCCCCAGCCATCTAACTCCATACACAGACTTCGTCCGCCACGCTTGCTGTCCGGAAGCCAGAAAGAACGTTCGTGATAAGGGCCAACGGGGAAACCCCACTTGAATTCGCTATGGAGCTTAACTTTGTATCCGCCGTAATCACCGCGATCAAACAGTATGGTCACATCACTGGTCGCAGCATCCACGCGGATTTCATCCATTTTCTGCCCATCCGCCTTAGGCAGATATTCCGCCCACTCGGCTTTGGGTCTCGAACCGTTTCCTTCCAGCTGATAAAAATTACAGCATCCGCTTCCCGCAAAAAGAAACGCAAGCAGACACATTGGAAGAACGACTTTTTTGACTGACCTTTTATCCATTCACATACCAGAAATTATAGCTCCGGCTTGTAAGCAATCCGCCGCACGAAGTCAACTGCTCACGGTAACAGTCAGCATAATTTATCTTCCCTTGCCGTTCACCAACCCATTCTGTAAACTCCGCGTCATGAAAAAGCTTCTGCTTCTGGGGTTCCTGCTGATTCATTCGGTCGCCAGCGGCATTGAAAAAGGTGCGCCACGCACTGCGGTCATCGCCGAACTGGGCGAGCCTAGCGGTTCAATGCAACGCAATGGAAAAGAAATCCTCCTATTCAAAATCGGCACCGTGACCTTACAAGGCGGGAAGGTAATTGAAACCGACCTTTCACAGGAGTATGCGCAAAAAGCTGAAGAACGGGCCATAAAGGCCAAAGAAATTCGAGAAACTGAGGAGGCCGAAAAGAAAAAACAAATTTTACTCTATCCGGAGGATAATATCATTCAAATCAACTGCACCGGCAGTACCACTGAAAACTGGGACTATCTGCCCGAATCAATCCGTCCCGTAACCGGAGATTCCCAATATGATGTGTACCTCCCCCAAGGCTATCATAATTCAAACAGTCGATTCTATCCGTGCCTGTTCCTTGAATCGCCTGCACTCTGGAATGGCGTTAAAGAACGCATTCGCAAAGAAAAATGGATGGTCGTGATTCTGCACGAAGTAAAACAGTCGCCGATAGGAAAAACGATGAACGGGAACTTTCTCGCGGCCTATGACGACGCAACCACCCGTTTCCGCATCGCCAAAGACTACCGTTTTATTGCCGGACGAATTCCAGCAACCATCTTTGCCACCATGCGCTCCGTCGCCGGCATTATCCTGCAAGAACCGGATTTTAGTGGCCTTCAGCAGAACGGTATCGCACTGGACCTGCTTCGCAAAAATCAGGAACTACGCGCCTATGTCTTACTCGGTAACAGCAATCGCGATAACGTAAATTATCAGGCGCAGTTTGTTGTCGAACGGATTCGAAAATATCACATTGAAATTTATCAAAATGAAACGGCCATCCTGCCGCAACCATTGGCTGACACAGCCATCGACTGGATGAAAAAAGAATACGCCCTGCCCTAAACGACAAAGGAGAAAAATGAAAAAGATAATAATACTGCCGACCCTTCTTCTACTACTCGCTGGATGCGACTATGAAGTCCCGCTGAGTCAAACACCATCTGCACCAGCCAATCCAGCACTGGCTGGAATCTGGATTGGACAGTCCACCGAGGGTAAAACCGTTTTGCTGGAAATCAAAACATCTGGAACAGATTATAATGCCACGTACACCGAAGGTAGCGACACCCTCACCTTTCAAGGTTTCGAGGTTAAAGCCGCAGGACAGAACCTGATTCAATTGAAACTGCAAGGAGCAGACTCACCGGACTCAAAAAATAAATACCTCTTCACAAAATACGAACTCTCACCCACTGGGCTATCTATTTACCGCATCAACACCGAAGTCGTATCCGCCAAATGCCAGACTACGAAAGAACTTCTTAACGATCTGGATATTCACAAACGCAATCCATTCCTATTCACCGAACCGCTAAAATTCACCAAATCAATCCAGCAATGACTGCGCGGCGAGATATCCGGTTGTCCATGCAGCTTGTAGGTTAAAGCCGCCCGTCAGCGCATCGATGTCGAGCACTTCCCCGGCAAAATAAAGTCCCGGCTGAATGCGGCTTTCCATCGTCTGGAAATTCACCTCTTTCAGCCGGATGCCGCCGCAGGTGACGAACTCCTCGCGGTGCGGATTTTTTCCAGTGATTGGAAGAATAAAGCCGCAGACCTGCGCCGCAATATGCCGCAAAGCCTTGAGCGGACACGCGCCCCATTCGCGCGTTTCGTCCACACCGGCGCGGGCGACCAGCAGCTTCCAAAGTCTGGAAGAAAGTCCGACCGGCGACCACGTTCCCACCTGCTTGCGCGGTGAATCAGCGCGGAATTTTTCCAGAGTCTGGAAAGTCTGCTCCTCGCTCTGCGCCGGAAGCCAGTTGATTTTCATATCAAAGCGGTAAGCGTTTTCCACCAGACTGCGCGCGCCGAACGATGAAAGACGCAAAACCGCCGGACCGCTGACACCGCCATGAGTAATCAGCAAAGCACCGTCGGCTTTTAATCCCGGGGCGCTGACGCGGACGCCTTCCACCACAATTCCGGCCAGTGCGGTAAAATCCTTATCCGAGGTCTTGAAGGTAAAAAGCGACGGCAGACAAGATTCAATCGTATGGCCGAGTCCTTCGATAAACGCGCCGCCCCCCGTCGCCACTAAAAGCTTTTTGCAAGCTAGCTGTTCACCGTTCGCCAGCTTGACGTTAAACCCGCCGTCGAATTTCCATACTTTGACAACTTCAGCATTTGTCTGAACATTCACACCGGTTCTGAGCAGTGCATTAATCACATCTTCCGACGTATCGGACTCAGGAAAAAGACAGCCGTCGTCCAGCGTCACCAGCGGAACACCGTGCGACTCGAACCATG
>CAZTEK010000180.1:0-3708 GCA_964612095.1 uncultured Verrucomicrobiota bacterium | reverse complement strand
ACCGCCATGAGCGCGGCTCGCGAACGGCTGACGCTTTCCTACACCCGCGCCGGAGCCGATGGCAAGGAACGCGCGCCGGGCGAATTTTACGAACGAATGCGCGGACTGACCGAAACTGAAAAGCCGACGCTCGGCGCATCGTTCCATACCATCCTGCCGCCGGAACTCTGCCGCGCCGAAGATGAAGTCCGGCAGACCAAAGCGAAGCAATGTGGGATAGGCTTCCAGCCTGTCCATACCGAGAGCAGACAGGCTGGAAGCCTGTTCCACATTCAACAATGGCTCGAGAAAAATCCCGAATTCAGCGCGACAGCGCTAGAATCGCTGGCGCGCAACCGGTTTGTCTTCTTCCTCGAAAAGATACTGAGCATCCGGCCCGACCTCACGCACGAAGACGACATTGCCCCGATGGACCGCGGCAACGTCATTCACGATATCCTCGAACAGATTTATACCGCCATCGCCAAACAAAGCGGCTGGTATGCAACCAAAGTTTCCAATGTTTGGAAAATTACCCAAAGCGGTGAAATTCCGTTGGCGGTGTTTGATCCGGCAAAAGGCTCCGACCTGCTGGCGCTGGCGCGTAGCATTGCAGAAGAAGAATTCAAGAAAGCGGAGCGGCGGCCCAGTCGTCATCTAGGACATCCCGCGATATGGGAAACCGAAAAGCGCAAACTGCATCAAGTGATCGAGAATTTCATTCAGATGGATATCGAAACAGCGCAGGCTGAAAATCGTTATCCGGCACTGTTTGAAATGAAGTTCGACGCCAAACACGATTTACCGGTGACGCTGAAACGCGGCGAAGAAGAAATCCGACTGAAAGGCAAAATCGACCGCATCGACCTGATCTTCAACGTAGACGGCGAACTCGACCGGCTGCTGGTGGTGGACTACAAGAGCCGGTCGCAAGGCGTTCCGGTATCGCAGCTCGAAAAAGAGATTGGACTAAATCTCGACTGCCAGATTCCGCTCTATACCTTTGCGGCGCAGGAAAAGTTTTTCGGCGCACACAACACGCCGGAGCTGAACGAAAAGACGCAGGCGGTCTATCACCTGCAGGAGCGCGATCTGAAAAAAATGACGAACCACTTTGAGAAGAAGCGCCTGACGATGACGCCAGAACTGACGGAAACGTTCCTCGAAACACTCTTTTCCAATGTCCGGAAACTGCGCGCCGGAGATCTCTCTACCGAACCGCTCATCGCCGGTTACGACGACTATTCCCACATCTGCCGCACCACCGCCATTGATCCGAAAGAGCTGTTGAAAGAGCTTTAACCACAGAGCAACAGAGAAGAGTTTTTAACAGGATTTACACGGATTATGATTGAATCTGAACACACAGATTCTCTTGAATAGATTCTGGTCTGGGGTTGTTCGCGATTATTGATTTTCCGCGTTCTATTTTTTCCAATGCTTGGAATCTCTCTGTGTCTCTGAGACCTCTGTGTCTCTGAGACCTCTGTGGTAAAGATCTCCAACAAAAAAGCCCTTCCATTCACGGAAGGGCTTTTCAGTTCCACTAAACGATGATTAGTCGGTAGTGGCAGCGGCGGCATCTTTTTCGGCCATGGCCGCACGGCGGCTGAGGCGGATTTTGCCGTCGCGGTCCACGTCGAGAACCTTGACCCACATAATGTCGCCTTCTTTACAGATGTCTTCGACTTTGTTGACGCGGAAGTCAGCGAGTTCGGAGATGTGCACGAGGCCGTCTTTACCGGGCATGATTTCGACGAAGGCACCGAAGTCGCGAATGGTGCGGACGGTTCCTTCGTAGAGCTGGCCGATTTCAGCTTCCGCCGTGATGGCGTTAACCGCTTTAACGGCTGCTTTCATGGCGTTGGCGTCGCTGCTGAATACGTTGACGGTGCCGTCTTCTTCGATATCGATCTGCACGCCGTAGGTGTCGGTGATGCCACGAATGACTTTACCGCCCGGGCCGATGAGTGCGCCGATCTTTTCCGGATCAATCTTGATGACCACGATGCGCGGAGCAAACTCGGACATTTCGGTGCGCGGAGCGTCAATGACGGTCTGCATGTAGTCGAGGATTTTCATACGACCGGCACGAGCCATTTCGAAAGCGCCTTCGACTAGATCCCAGCGCAGACCGTCAATTTTCAGGTCGACCTGGAAGCCGGTGATACCGTCGCGGGTACCGCAAACTTTGAAGTCCATGTCGCCGCAGTGGTCTTCGGTGCCGAGAATATCGAGTACGAGATCGGCCTGACCGTTGTCACCCGTGAAGAGACCGACGGAAATTCCGCCAACCGGTTTCTTGATCGGAACGCCAGCATCCATCAGGGCCAGTGTGCCTACGCAAACGGAAGCCATGGAGGACGAACCGTTGGAGCCCATGATTTCGGAAACAAGGCGCACGGCATAGGGATAATTGTCGGGTATAACTGGAACCAAGCTACGTTCAGCTAGGTTGCCGTGACCGATTTCGCGACGGCCGGTGTTACCCAAACGTCCGACTTCGCCGACGCTATACGGCGGGAAGTTGTAATGCAGCATAAAGTTCTTTTCGGTCGCGCCGCCGGTGACGGCATCGATCGACTGAGAATCTTTACGCGGGCCGAGGGTGACGATGGCCAGCGACTGGGTTTCGCCGCGATTGAATACGGCTGAACCGTGAACGCGCGGCAATACGCCGACCTGCGCTTTGAGTTCGCGTAATTCGTTGAAGCCGCGTCCGCCGACACGCGTTTTGTTGACGAGCACGTTTTTGCGGAGCTGTTCGATTTCGAGTTCGTCAAAAGCGTGCATGTAGTCGGTCTCGGTCATGCTCGGGAACGCTTCAAGCAGTTTGGCTTTCAGGGATGCCTTGATGGCGGTGATTTTGTCCTGACGTTCGATCTTGCCGCTGATGGCGAGAGCCTGCATCAGCTCAACGCCGGCGATTTCGCGGGCTTTATCAAGCATCGCGGTGTCGGCTTTCGGCAGTTCGATAACCTTGTCGGCTTTGCCGAGTCGGCGGCGCAGTTCGAGCTGGGCATTGATGATCGGCTGAATGGCTTCATGCGCAATCTTCATGGCGGCGACGAAATCGGCTTCGCTGATTTCGTTAGCGCAGCCTTCGATCATCAGCGGAAGCGCGGCGGTACCGGCGTAGGTCAGGTCGAGATCGCTCTTGAGAAGCTGGTCGTGGGTCGGGCAGATAATAAACTGTCCATCGACACGGGCGATACGCACCGCAGCAATCGGGCCGCGGAAAGGAAGTTCGGAAATAACCAGCGCAGCACTGGAGGCATTGACGCTGAGAAAGTCAGTATCGAACTGGCCATCGCAGCTGAGCAGCATGTTGTTGATCTGAACTTCATCGAAGAATCGGTTCGGGAATAGCGGGCGGATCGGGCGGTCTGTGACACGGGCGGTCAGGATTTCTTTTTCAGACGGACGGGCTTCACGTTTGAAGAATCCGCCGGGGAAACGGCCTGCCGCATAGAATTTTTCGCGGTATTCAACTTGAAGGGGAAAGAAGTCGCATCCTTCCCGTGGGGCTTTGGTGGTGACGGCTGAGAAGACGATATTATCGCCTAGGCCGCAACTGACTGCGCCGGCTGCCTGCTGTGCGAGGAGGCCGGACTCGAAGAACATCGGCTTGCCGCCGACTTCGAACTGTATTTTGACTGTATCTTTCATTTCTATTTTTCCTTCTGCATCCATTGATTGCCGGGAGCCTGACGAGGCCGGATGCGCAGA
>CAZTEK010000179.1:0-3716 GCA_964612095.1 uncultured Verrucomicrobiota bacterium | reverse complement strand
CTATACTGCCCGAAATGGCAAAACAATCTGAAATCGTTCGTTCACCGAAGCGCGAAGCGGTCGGCGTCATTCTTTTGGCACTCTGCCTGCTTAGCTTTCTCTGCGTCTTTTCTTTCAATCCAGAAGATATTGGCTGGTTGCAGAACCCACCCGCGTCACCGCCGCACAATCTGGTCGGCCCGTTTGGTGCCTGGTTTGCGTTCATTGGCTACCTGCTTTTCGGTATCGGCGGATACCTGTTGCCTTTTCTCCTTTTGACCGGCGGTCTCATGATGACGTTCCGTTCCTACGAGCGCGTCTGGCCGGTATGGGCTTGGCTGACAGCAGGACTAAGTTCTCTATCAAGTCTGGCAGAATATCAGCCCGCTCTCTGGCACGGCCTAACTTCTCTGCTTAATATCGGCAGTCCCGGCGGATTAATCGGCCAATTGCTGGCGATTCGCACGGTTGGACTCCTGATTGGTCATACCGGGGCGAGCATCCTTTTTATCACCGTGTTCATTCTTGCGCTCCTACAACTAACCGGCATGCACCCGTTCACCCCGTTTGCTTTCCTCTGGGAAAAGATTCAGGAATTCCGCACTCGACGCAAAGAAGCGCGAGCCGCCGTGCCGAAAACAAAATTCAGCCGAGAAATAAAACCCGAGAAGGAAAAAGCAAAAAAGCCCATTCTATCGCCGGAACCTGTTGTCGCGGTAAACAACGAACGCCTTGTTGCATCACCTAAAGCGGAACCAAAACCTGAACCCGCCAAACCGCTGCCCAAAGCCAAACCAACAGCCCCCACGGCTCCCGCGGTCGATCCCCTTGCCAATATTTCAATCAACATCGCTCCTGGTCGCGATGAATCGGGCTATCAACTCCCGCCGCTTACCATTCTCGACGAACTCCCCTCCGTGGAAGCCCGCACCTCCACCGAAAATACCGAAGAAAAAGCCAGAATTCTTCAGGCAACGCTCGAAGAATTCCGTGTGGACGGAAAGGTTACGCACGTTGAAACCGGCCCGACCGTTACCTCGTACGAAGTCACACCGGCTCCCGGTGTGCGAGTCGAAGCCATCGCCGGCCTTGAAAAAAATATTGCGCTGGCGCTCCGCGCCCAGAGCATTCGCATTCAGGCACCGATTCCCGGTAAAGGCGCGGTCGGTATCGAAGTTCCTAATACCAAGGGAACCTCTGTTTACCTGCGCGAACTGATTGAAAGCCCGTCCTTCCACAATCCGGAAATCGCGTTGCCACTTGCGCTCGGTAAAGATGTCAGCGGGCGAATTATTGTCGGCGACCTTTCTGCCATGCCGCATATGCTGATCGCTGGAGCCACCGGAGCAGGTAAAACAGTTTGTATGAATTCCCTGCTGACCGGTCTGCTCATCTCACGCACACCAGAACAGCTCCGCTTGATTCTGGTCGACCCGAAAACGTTTGAATTTCAGGCCTACGAAAACCTCAAGCATCTCGTCGTACCGATTATTACCGACGCCAAAAAGGTGACGCTTGGTTTGCGCTGGGCCATCAAAGAGATGGAAAAACGCTACGCCCTCTTCAAAAAGGTGAAAGTGCGCGACATTAAGGGCTTCAACACCCGCCCCATCGAAAAGCAGACCGATCTCTTCGGCGGTGTTATTGAAGAAGAGGCCGATCAGCCGAAAGACATTGTTCCGGCCAAATTGCCCTACATTGTAATCGTCGTAGACGAGCTGGCCGAACTAATGAGTCAGGCCCAGCAGGAAATCGAGCCGTGCATTGTGCGCCTTGCCCAGCTTTCACGCGCGGCCGGTATCCACATGATCCTCGCCACGCAACGTCCATCCGTCAACGTCATCACCGGAACGATCAAGGCCAATATTCCAGGCCGCATCGCATTCCAAGTGGCGCAAGGCAACGACAGTCGGACGATTCTCGATACCATCGGTGCTGAAAAACTACTCGGCAAAGGGGATATGCTTTATCTGCCACCCGGCAAGAGTAAGCCCGTCCGCCTGCAAGGAACCTGGACGAGCGACGGCGAAATGCATCGCGTCACCGACTTCATTCGTACACAAGGCGCACCGGAGTTCATTACCGAGATTAAACAAAAGATCGAAAACAATCGTCCCGAACTGCCTGATATGGACGAAAGCGATGATCTGTATGAATCCGCAATTGAAGTCCTGCGCAGCACTAAACGCGCCTCAACCTCATCGCTCCAGCGACGCCTGAAAATCGGTTATAACCGGGCCGCCAGTCTGATGGATATGCTTGAAGAAAAAGGGATCATCGGCCCGCCGACCGAAACCGGCCCGCGCGACATCCTAATCGACCTCGACGGCGGCATCCCCGAACACGCTGGCAACGGAGAATTCCTCTCCGAAGCAGAAGCCCCCCAAGATTTTTTTGAAGAAGAAAACGAGGAAACTGAACCGAAGAATATTGGATAACGAAAGTTGAGTGATGAAAGGTGTTATAAAAAATTCTCCTTCGCCATTCTACGATTCCTTATTCGGCATTCAACATTCATAAGGAGGGGCCCGGCATGGCAACACTCGGACAAAAACTAAAAGCCGCACGCGAAGCAAAAGGAGTCAGCGAGCAGGAAGCAGGCGCGGCAACGAAAACATTGACCAAAATGATCGTTGCAATGGAAGCCGACGATTTCTCCATCATGGCCGCGCCGACTTACGCCAAGGGGTTCATACGTCTTTATGCCGCATACCTCGAACTTAATCCGGATCCGCTCATCGAAGAATATATGGCTCAGCACGCCCCGGGGCCCAAACCACTTGTCAATGAAGAGAGCCAACTCGAACAAAGCCGAGGAAAAACATCCATCTTGGCAACATATCTCAAACGCTTCTCCATAAAATTTAACCGACCGGCAACACCCCGCGCACCAGATCAAAAATCCTCAACGGGCTTAAAACCGTATGTAGTAAGAGATATCCGCGCATTCGCCATCGGCTTGGCCGCTTTATTGGTGGTGATTGTTCTGATCATTAGCGCCTCGAACTGCGTGCGCCGTCATACCGCAAAAAAACCCGTACAGTCGCCCACGGCAACACCCGCTCGCAAGCTCCTCGACAAACCGTTACCCGACCTCTACCTTGTTGAACCTGGTAAAATTGAAAGTTCACGATGAAACTCCCCAATATCCTCACCGTCAGCCGCTTTGCTCTAGCCGGTATATTCATGGTTTGTCTAAGCGTCCCCTTCCCCGGAGCGCCGTTTGCCGCGGTGTTTTTCTTCGGCATTGCAGCACTCACCGACGCACTCGACGGACACCTCGCCCGCAAAGTGTACGGATGCTCTGCGTTCGGCAAACTGATGGATCCGCTGGCTGATAAAGTCCTCACCGCCGCCGCCTTTATTGGTTTCGTCGAACTCAGGATCATGCCCGCCTGGATGGTTACACTCATTCTCGCGAGAGAAATGATGGTAACCGGCCTGCGCCTGCTAGCCGTTGACAAAGGGATCGTCCTCTCTGCCAGCACGTGGGGAAAACAGAAGACCATCTGGCAAATGGTTTTTATCAGCGCCATCCTACTCCTACGTATGGTGTACTGGATTTATCCATGGAGTTTTCTCGGCGGCGAACTCTACCAACAAATCGTATGGTGGGCGGGTAGCGCGGTCACCGCACTCACCGTCTGGAGCGGCCTGGTGTATTTCCGTGAAAATCTAGCCCTGCTCCGCAATTAAATTTGCCTTGTTATTTTACGATATAAGCTGGATATTCGCCT
>CAZTEK010000178.1:0-3741 GCA_964612095.1 uncultured Verrucomicrobiota bacterium | reverse complement strand
GGGTCAGTATGGAAAAGGCTGTTTACATGACTCGGCGGATGCTGGCTTGTAGCCGTATTAATGAAATAGAAGAAATACTTAATAGCTACAATTATGGGCCATAGTACAAATAGAATACAATTTTGTCTTACAAATTTATTTTAGACCGTTATTGTATCTAACAACATCTATGTGTTAATAGTTTATTAACAACAACATACAGCTATTTTTATAGTAAATAAAATTTAATGGCACTGTTTGTGCTTATTGCATACTGAAATACAAACAGGAGGTAGTTGTATGAAGAAGTATGGTATGTTTGGCAGAGCCGGTCTGCTCTGCGGTTTGTTTGGTGTTGCGGCGATGTTCGCGGCAAATGGATACGGTCAGGATGTGGTGGAGGCGGCGGTTAGTGCTGTTGTACCCCCCGCGGTGATCAATACAGGTGATACAGCGTGGATGCTGATTAGCACGGCGCTGGTGTTCCTGATGATCCCCGGATTGGCATTCTTTTACGGCGGGTTGGTCCGCAAAAAGAATGTGCTTTCGATTCTGATGCAATGTTTCGTGGTCATCTGTCTGATCACCCTCCAATGGGTGCTGTTCGGATACAGTTTGGCCTTCGGCCCGGACGTAAAGGGTTGGATTGGTAATCTGAGTTGGGCCTTCTTGAAGGGTGTCGGTGCGGATCCGTTTACTGGTTATGCCGCGACGATTCCCCACTCGGTCTTCATGATTTTCCAAGCTATGTTTGCCATTATTACCCCCGCGCTGATTCTTGGCGCTTTCGCGGAACGGATGAAGTTTTCGGCATTCTGCGTATTCATGCTGCTGTGGTCGACGCTGGTGTATGATCCGGTCGCTCACTGGGTGTGGGGTCTGGGCGGATTTCTGTCGCGCTTTGATGCGGCTGGCAATGCTGTGGCTGGAGCGCTGGACTTCGCCGGCGGTACCGTGGTGCATGTCAACGCCGGGATTGCGGCTCTTGTAGCTGCGCTGATGTTAGGAAAACGCGTTGGATCGATGTCTCCGCCGCATAACCTTCCGTTCGCTGTACTGGGTGCAGGGCTGTTGTGGTTCGGCTGGTTCGGTTTCAATGCTGGTAGTGCTTTGGGCGCCAACGGACTGGCAGGCAATGCCTTCATCGCCACGCATGTGGCCGCTGCAGTGGCCGGACTGACCTGGGCAATCTGCGACTTGCTGTGGCATAAGAAGGCCACGACGCTTGGTATGATCACCGGCGCGGTTGCGGGACTTGTGGCGATTACACCGGCTTGCGGTTTCGTGTCGCCGATGAGCGCCATCTGGATCGGTATGGGCGTTTCGATTATCTGTTTCATCTCGGTAACGTTTATCAAGGCGGTATTCAAATATGACGACACACTGGATGCCTTCGGCGTACACGGTGTGGGCGGTATCTGGGGCGCGCTGGCAACCGGCCTCTGGGCCGAGAAATCGGTCGGTGGATTCGACGGTTTGCTGTATGGCAACCCGGGCCAGTTCTTTATTCAGCTTAAAGCGGTTGCGGTCACGGTAGTCTATTCGCTCGTTGTGACATTCATACTGCTGAAGCTGGTAGATAAATTCATGGGTCTGCGTGTTACCGAACACGAAGAACGGGTGGGGCTGGACCTGACTCAGCATAAAGAAGCTGGCTACACGACCATCGACTAATAGAAAGGAATATAACCATGAAATACATAGTCGCTATTATTCAACCTGACCGGCTCGATCCGGTTCTGGATTTGCTCGAAGCAAAAGAGATTCATTTGGTCACCGTTTCCACTGTAATGGGGCGCGGACGGCAGAAGGGCATCTCGGCGGTGTACCGCAGTCACAAAGAGGCAGGCAGTCTGCTGAAAAAAGTGAAGCTGGAAATTGTCGTCAACGATGACTTCGTAAAGCCGGCGATTGCGGCCATTACCGAAGGTGCGCGGACCGGACAGATTGGGGACGGAAAAATATTTGTCCTGAATTTGGAAGAGTGCCTGCGCATACGAACCGGAGAAACCGGATCGGTAGCCATTGGCTAGGTTCTATTCGTAGGATGAACCCAAAAAGACATCCCTGCTTCGGCGGGGATGTCTTTTTTACGTGTTCGGCAAAAAGCCGGCTCGGCTGTTCGATTCCATGTTGGAAAAACGGCCGGAGATCGTTACAGTATACCCATGAACATTTTCGAAAAAATAATTAAACGGGAAATTCCGGCGACCCTAGTCTATGAGGATGGCGATATCCTTGCGTTCATGGATATCGGCCCGATTATCAAGGGGCATGTGCTGGTTATTCCAAAAGTTTGTTATGATTCTGTAACCGAAACACCCGATGAGGTTCTGGCTGGATTGATGTCCGTTTGTAAACGGATTGCTGCTGCACAAATCAAAGGACTCGGCGCGGAGGGTGTTAATATTATTCAAAACAATGGGGCGGCGGCGGGGCAGGTTGTGCCCCACATCCACTTTCATGTCATTCCTCGTTTTGCGGACGATGGACACCGCTGGAACTGGGATGCAAAAAAATACGACAACCCAGCTGAAGTGGAAAAAATTGCTGAACAAATCCGTGAGGGTCTCGCCAGATGAAAACCCCGAATGCGGAGAAACTCTTGGACGGCATTTTAGCCCGTGACCCACGTTATACCGTCGAAGCCTATGCGTTTGTTCGCGCCGGCCTTGATCATACCGTGCGTCGACTTGAAAAGCCGCGGCATGTCAGCGGGCAGGAATTACTCGATGGCATTAGGGAATTCGCTCTGATGGAATTTGGTCCGATGACCAAAACCGTTCTTAACGGGTGGGGTATCAAGCAAACTGAAGATGTCGGAGAAATCGTTTTCAACATGGTCGAAACGGGATTGCTCGGAAAAACCGAAAAAGACAATCGCGCCGATTTTGCCAATGGCTATGACTTCGACGAAGCATTCCGTAAGCCTTTCCGGCCCCACAGCGCGGGCAGGCTCTAGCTGATGAACTGCTCGACCGTTTCCAGAATGGTCTCAAGGTCCGCTTCAGTAACGTCTGAAAACCAGATGCCCTGCGGATAAAGAAGTACATTCGGACCCTGAGCACAAAGGCCGAGACATCCGGAGGTTGAAATGCGCACCTTGCCGTTCCATCCGCGTGCGTTCGCTGATTCCTTTAACTTATCTTTCAACCGGTCGCCGCCCTTTGCGCCGCAACCGGGATTCGAAGGATTGTTTGGTCGAACATTTGAGCAGACGAAGAGATGACAGAGATAAGGTGAATTTTGTTTTTTCATCATGGGGTCTCCGGTTCAGAACGGTTGCAGTATAAATGAAACCCGCGCCGAAGGAATAGCGGAATGTTGTGCCGCCCGCTGTAAAGGTCGCTTGACGCTAAATGCCAATCAGCGCAAATTATCGCGCAATGAAACTTGGCATAGATCGGATCAGTTTTTATACGTCGCAGTATTTTCTCGATTTGAAAACACTGGCGACAGCACGCGGTGTGGAGCCGGATAAATTTTACGTCGGTATCGGGCAGGAGAAGATGGGGATTCCGCCGCCGGACGAAGATGTTGTCACCATGGCCGCCAGCGCGGCATTCCGTCTGAAAGAGCAGGGCGCGCTGGAAGGTGTCGAGGCGTTGTTATTTGCCACGGAGAGCGGTGTAGACCAGTCTAAAGCCGCCGGAATGTTTGTACACGGATTGCTCGGTCTGCCAGAACGCTGCCGCGTGATTGAGCTGAAGCAGGCGTGTTACAGCGCGACCGCCGCGCTACGCATGGCGATGGGCCTCGTTG
>CAZTEK010000177.1:0-3742 GCA_964612095.1 uncultured Verrucomicrobiota bacterium | reverse complement strand
TTGACGAACGGGTGAAGCAGATGGTCGCTGCATTCGCTTCGCCGCGCGGTGGATTCATTGCCAAAACATATCCTCAGCCGGAAGCCATCCGCGCCACCCATGAATATATGCAGACCATGTGCGATGCTTTTAAAAAGTATGGTACGCCGCAGTCTGGATCCAGCGTTAATTAAAACCCCGGTAAGGAAATTTATGGGATCAACGGTCAGTTCCCGCAGCATGGAAGAGTCGTTTGTCAATCCGGACGCGCTTTATCGCGGCGCGCCGTTCTGGTCTTGGAACGGGGTGTTGGAGAAAGAGGAACTGCTTCGGCAGATTGATGTATTCGGGCAGATGGGGATCGGAGGCTTCACCATTCATGTGCGCACCGGTCTGGAAACCGAGTATCTCGGCGACGAGTTCATGGATCTGGTTAAAGTCTGTCGCGATTACGCCGCCTCAAAGGGGATGCTTGTCTGGCTCTATGATGAGGATCGTTGGCCGTCCGGTTATGGCGGCGGATTAGTCACGCAGCACGAAGAGTTCCGCCTGCGGCAGCTGCTTTTCACCCGCACCCCGCTCACCGGCGGTGAATCTCCGGTTGTTGCTCAGGCGGGCGCGGTAAGTGTGCGGCAGGAGCGGGGTGAACTGCTGGCCCGGTTTGGCGTGCAGCTGGAGGACAGTCATCTGCAATCGTACCGGCTGCTTCGCGAAGGTGAGCTGGCCTCCGCAGGTGAAAACATCTGGTACGGCTATCTGCAAGTCTCGGGAGTTTCTTCATGGTTCAACAATCAGACTTATGTCGATACGCTTAATCCGAAGGCCATTCAGGAGTTCATCCGGACAACCCATGAGCGCTACCGCGCGGCAGTCGGTGAAAGTTTCGGTTCGGTTATCCCGGCCATATTTACCGACGAGCCGCAGTTCACGCATCGCAAACCGTTGCGCCGGGCGGAGAGCGGCGAGGACGTGTTTTTCCCGTGGACACCCGACCTTGACGCATCATTTCTTAAAACATTCGGTGAGTTGATGTCGTCGCATCTGCCGGAGCTGGTCTGGGATCTCGCGGGCAATAAGCCGTCTGTCTGGCGCTACCGCTATGCGGATTGGGTCGGGGAGCGTTTCGCTTCTTCGTTTGCCGATCAGCTCGGAGCCTGGTGCCAAAAAAACGGGTTGGCGCTGACCGGGCATATGATGGAAGAGCCGACGCTGAGCAGTCAGACCAACGCATTGGGTGACGCGATGCGCAGTTACCGTTCTTTTCAGATTCCGGGCATCGATATGCTTTGCAATGACATGGAGCTCAACACCGCCAAACAGGCGCAGAGCGCGGCGCGCCAGTTCGGCCGTCCGGGACTTCTCAGTGAACTCTACGGCGTTACCGGCTGGGATTTTGATTTTCTCGGACACAAACAGCAGGGCGACTGGCAGGCGGCGCTCGGTGTGCTCTTCCGCGTTCACCACCTGACCTGGTATTGCATGAAGGGTGAGGCCAAGCGCGACTATCCGGCCTCCATCGGTTATCAGAGCCCCTGGTTCAAGGAGTATCGCGTGATCGAAGATCACTTCGCCCGGCTGGGGACTGTGCTATCGCGCGGTGCGCCGCTGTGCAACGTGGCGGTGATTCATCCGGTCGAATCCTACTGGCTTTGCGCCGGCCCGCTGGACACCAGTGCTTCCGAACGCAAAAAACGGGAGACTCTGTTCGCCGATCTTACCCGCTGGCTCCTGTATGGCGGTATGGATTTCGATTTCGTTTCTGAGTCTCTGCTACCCGGACAGGAAGACAGTTCAACCTCCGACTGTTTCGGAGTCGGAGCCATGCAATACCGGGTGGTTGTCGTGCCGGGTATGCGGACGATCCGTTCCACCACGCTCGACCGGCTGGAAAAATTCGGCGATAACGGCGGACATATTATTTTCGCGGGAGAAATTCCTTCGCTCGTGGACGCACAGCCGTCGGAGCGTGCGCGGAATCTGGCACAGCGCTGCGAGCATACAGAGTTTGATGAAGCCGGTCTGCTCGACTCTCTTGAACCGTACCGGACGGTCGAGCTGCGACGCAAGAGCGGGGCTCTCACACAGGCGTTGATGTATCAGCTGCGAGAAGAGGGGGTCAACCGCTATCTTTTTATCTGCAATACGAATAAGGTGCAGAAGATGTTTTCGGCTGAGCATTTTACGCTGACTTTGCCGGGCAGCTGGAAAATTCATGCGCTGAATACCTCCACGGCGGAATCCGAACCTGTGGCCGCCTGTTATGAAAAGGGGATGACTTGTGCGGATGTTTATCTCGAGGCCGCATGTCATGTGCTGCTGCGATTAGAAAAAGGGGTTTGTACGCAAGGCGTTTCGCTGGTGCCCCTCGCAACGGTCGAAGTGGCGCGCCTGCCGAGTCCTGTACCCGTGAGTCTCAACGAGCCGAATGTGCTGCTTTTCGACAAAGCTGAATTTTCCATCAACGACGGACCGTGGCGTGCAGAAATACCGCTGCTCAACATTGAGAATCTTTTGCGCACTGAACTTGGGATGCCTGAAAAAACGGGAGTTATCGCCCAGCCCTGGACGGATGCTTCGCCGGTGGTTCCGCTGACCGAAATCCGGCTTAAAACCGCTTTCACAAGCGACGTGGACTGCGCGGGCGTGCGACTGGCTCTTGAGAATCTCGCCGAGACAAAGGTTTTTTTCGATGATCGCGAGGTACAGACGAAAGCGACCGGCTGGTTTACTGATCGCTCCATCCTCACGATTGATATGCCCGACGTTTCTGCCGGAAGTCACACTATCGAACTGGTGCTGGCATTCACCCGTAAGACTTCCGTCGAGTGGTTTTATCTGCTCGGCGATTTCGGAGTGCGGCTCGAAGGTGACCGCAGCATCATGACTGAGCCCGTGCGCATGTTGTCCTTCGGCGACTGGACTCGGCAGGGATTGCCGTTCTACGGCGGAAACGTAACCTATCACTGCCGTCTTCCGGAGGTTCCCGCCTCGCGGGTGCAGGTGCCGCAGTTTTGTGCCGCCGTTCTCAAACTCGCCTCTTGCGGCACGGAGCGCATCGTTTATCACCGGCACGTTGACACGGAGCTTCCGCTCCAGCCTGGCGGAACACTCGACCTAACTGCCTGCGGACACCGCGGCAACTGCTTCGGCCCAGTGCATCTTTGCGATTCCTCCGTCGAGTGGCTCGGTCCCGACGCATGGCGCAGTCGCGGACACCAATACAGCAACGAATATCAGTTAAAGCCGCTTGGTATCATGACGGCACCGATCCTCAAGAACGAGACGGACGGGGACCCTGATGGACCTTCAATTTTTTTCAGATAAAACGAAGCGACCTGACAGAATGAAAATATATTCAAGTCAGTATAAAATGAACAGCTGTTCGTTACCGGTACATCTGGCAGCGGCTGTTTGGTTACTTTCGGCCGCCTGTCCGCGTGCCGCAGAAGGAATGATTCCGGTTAAAGGGGCGATGGTCAGGCAAACCGGCACGATCTTCAAAATAAATAATCCAAACCGGAGAACAATTCTATGGAAACAATAAACTTCTCTTTGATGGCGCGCTCTCGCAACGCGATCACACAGGCGCTCCTCCTGGTGCTCCTTGTGATTCCCACGGCCTGCGTGAAAGCATCGGGTTCTTCCAACCCTGCGCCTGATCAGGCACTGGCAACCCAAGAAACCCCTTCGAAAACGGAGTTGGCTGCCGCCGATGTGTGTCAATTTTTTGTGGCACCGGGAGGCAACGACGACAACTCCGGCA
>CAZTEK010000176.1:0-3754 GCA_964612095.1 uncultured Verrucomicrobiota bacterium | reverse complement strand
CGCCAAGCGCCATGGAACTGAACGACTTCAAGTTGAATATCAAAATGTCTTCTCTATTTTCCAAAGCCATCGTCATTGAAGAAATCCTGATCGACGCGCCGCAGATCACCTTCGAAAAAAGTCTGAAGTCCAGTAACTTGAGTACCCTACAGGCCAATTTGGCCCCCAAAACTGCCGCCACTCCTAAACCAGAAGCCGCCCCGGATGCCAAACCTGCTGAAAAGAAGGCCGCGAAGAAAATCATCATCGAAGACTTCCAGCTCAACGGAGCCAAAGTCCATGTCACCATCACCGCGCTGGGTGGCAAGAAGATGACCCTGCCCCTGCCGGACATCCAAATGAAAGACATCGGCAAAGACTCTGACGGAGCCAATCCGGCGGAAGTCATTTCCGAAGTATTCGACTCGATCACTAAAGCGGTGATGGGTGCCGTTTCCTCTGCTGGTGACCTTGCTGGTGACGCACTCAAAAATGTTGGCGGAGCCGCCTCTGACGCCGCCAAAGGTGCCACCGATGCCGCTAAAGGCGCGGCGGATTCCATCAAAAAAGGCCTCGGCGGATTACTAGGAAAATAAACGACATTCGTAACGAGCAATGCGTAATCGGGATAGACTCCGGTTACGCATTATTGTTTCCCGCCGAAATCAGGCATAACCGAGCTTCTTCAGAATCCAAAAGTTCTTGCGCCAGTTCGGTTCAACCTTCACCCAAAGCGTCAGCCGGACCGGCAGGCCGTACATTTCCGCCAACTCTTTTTCGGCGTGGTGTTTCACTGACTTGAGCAGACGGCCTTTTTCGCCGATGACGATGCCCTTCTGGGAGTGGCGCTCAATATAGATATCCACATCGGCCTTCCACTCGGTTTCGCCTTCATTAATCGTCTCAACCCAAACGGCAAGACAGTGCGGCAGTTCATCATGCAACCGCTCGAAAAGTTTTTCGCGGATTACATCCGCCATATTCAGCTTGCGCGGATAGTCCGTCAGAATGTCTTCAGGAAACAACGGTGGCCCTTCCGGAACCATGGCAAACAGCGCGGCCGTAAGCTCCGGCAATCCGCCACCCTTCAACGCCGACCCTTCGATCCAGACTGGCTGAACCGTTGTATTTTTCTCTGCCGCGATTTCCTTCCAAAGCGTTTTATAGGTTTCAACAAACGAGGTTCCGAGGTCGGTTTTGTTGAGCAGAATCAGACAGGGTGTTGCTTCGGTTGCGAGGCGGCGCATCCAGCCGTCGTCCTCCTGCCAAGGTTTGGATGAAGCATCCAGCACCAGCAGAACGGCATCGGCGCCGTTCACCGAAGAGCGCGCCATTTTGTTGAGATTTTTGCCGAGTTCTCCTTGCGCCTTGTGCACACCCGGCGTATCGAGGAAAACAAGCTGCCCGCGCTCTTCGGTCAGGATCGCGCGAATGATATTGCGCGTCGTTTGCACCGTGTCGCTAACAATGCTTACCTTCTCGCCTACCAAAGCATTCAGTAACGTCGACTTGCCGACATTCGTCCGTCCGACCACCGCCACCACGCCGGCGCGTATTTCACTATTAATTAATTCGCTCATGTTTTTCCAAAGTTCGGAAGGATAAGAGCCGTTTTCCCCGAACAATGAAACCTTTTTCGCCAGCCACCGACAAAAACCACTTTGCAACCTCTAGACGTTTTGCCCGCACATTCGCAGGATCAACCGAAAGGATCCGCCATGCGCCGTCTACATAAACTTATAAATCGTCTGCGACCGGAAGGGGCTCCCCGGTCGCAGAATGGTATTCGGGAACTGCGGCTGATTCGGTGAATCAGGATAGTGCTGCGTTTCAAGACAGAACCCGCCGCGCCGGACATACATACATCCGCCTTTGCCCTTGAGCGTTCCATCGAGAAAGTTTCCGCTGTAAAACTGCACACCCGGCTCCGTGGTATACACCTCCATCATGCGTCCGCTCGCCGTATCTTCGGCTCGGGCCGCAAGGCTCAGTTCGCCGATAGATTTTTTATTCAGGCAAAAGTTGTGATCGTAACCGTTGCCAAACCGGACTTGCTCATGCTCGGCATCAATCCGTGCGCCGATCGTGTGCGACGTGCGGAAATCAAACGGCGTTCCGGCCACCGGAATTTCTTTCCCGCACGGAATAGCCGTTTCATCCGTCGGCAAAAAGGTATCCGCCTTGATCATCATGCGCTGACTGCCGACAAACCCGGCATGGTGTCCGGCCAGATTAAAATAGGAGTGGTTGGTGATGTTGTACGGCGTGGCTTTGGTTGTTTCCGCAGCATAGTCGATTTGCAACTCATTATCTTCAGTCAGCGTATAGGTCATCACCGTTTTGACTTCGCCGGGAAACCCCTCTTCGCCATCAACGCTTACATAGGTCATCCGGATCGCGTTACTTTTCTTGAGGATCTCCGTATCCCAAACGACCTTGTCGAATCCACGCCATCCGCCATGCAATGCATTCGGCCCATTGTTTACAGCCAGCTGATAGTCTCTGCCATCGAGCGTGAATTTACCGACCTTGATCCGGTTGGCGAAGCGTCCAACGGCAGAGCCGAAATACGGCGTCGCCTGCACATACTCCGCCGCCGTGTCATGACCCAAAACGATGTCGGCCAACTTACCGCTTCGATCTGGCGTCTCCAGCGAAACAATCGTCCCGCCGTGATTCATGATGCAAACTTTCAGTCCGTTGCTGTTGGTCAGCGTGAATAGAGTAACATCCTCACCGAACTGATTTTTACCAAACGCTTTCTTCTGTACGGACATTCCGACCTCCGGTTGAAATTGAAAGACGGAACTTTAGCGAATGATAAGAACGGTTCCGATAAAAAAACAGAAGCATACCCATTACGGATGAAGATCGGGATCAACCGCGAAACAACTCAAGAATCCCAGCACAGCCACAACCAAACACGAAGGCTCTAAGGGCTGCGGGGCTTTGAGTTCTTTGCGCCTTGAGCGAAGCGGGTGGTAAAATATTCATTAAGTTAATTTCATATCAGACAGCCACCTCCGATAAAATAAAGCGTCTGTATCTTCAGTATTCAACTGCCGAAACAACAGCTCACGGACTAAATTTAAACAGCTCGGTCATCGTTCCGCCACCGAGATCCATGCCGTCACCCATTCAGGATATCAGAAGTTTCCCTTTATATTTGGGGCGGCGGATGGTAAAAACAGCCTCATGAAAAAGACATTTGTTCTTCTCTTCGCGTTGGCGGCAGGCTCGCTCTTCGCAGCGATGCCGGTCGAAAAATCCATCACTCATCTCAGCACCCCGTTTCAGCTAGGTGCCGACGAGTATCATTGCCTCTTTCCCAAAGAGTACGGCGTACACGGTCTGCGCCTGAATTGTTATTTTGTGGATAACCGCTATATGCACGGGATTGACCTCGGGTTCTGGAACGTGTCGGAAGATGCCAGCGGGTTGCAGGCGGCTATCTACCGTAATGAAACACATGATTTCGGCGGTGTTCAGCTCGCACTGTGGAGCGCTGAAACCAAGCAGACGGGCGGCATTCAGGCCGCGCTGGTTACGACGGATGCGGAAGACCTCTACGGCATTCAGCTGACCGGCCTGCTCGGCAAGGCTCGCGAGGTGAATGGTATTCAGATCGGCGGATTGATCGCCGAGTCGGAATCCGAGACTGACAAGTGCTGGGCCAAGGGTATTCAGGCCAGTCTCTACGAAACGAAAGCGGAAAATCTCGCCGGTATCCAGCTGGGCGGAGTTTTCACAGAAGCCAGCTGGTACGCTAACGGCA
>CAZTEK010000175.1:0-3767 GCA_964612095.1 uncultured Verrucomicrobiota bacterium | reverse complement strand
CAATCGGTTCAGCTATGCTGATAGGCGAAGAGACGACTATGGAAGTGAAAGGCCGTGATCAAGTTGCTGGCCTACCGAAAACGCTGGTTATCAGTTCAGAAGAAGTTCGTGGCGCACTTAAGGATCCAGTTTCTGGTATCGTTGAGGCTGTACGTGTAACACTAGATCGTTGCCCACCAGAACTATCTGCCGACTTAGTTGACCGTGGAATGGTCCTTGCCGGCGGCGGCGCATTATTGCGTGGGCTCGATAAACTGATTGCTGATAATACCGGCCTGCCGGTACACATTGCCGACGATCCGCTCAGCGCAGTGGCTGAGGGTACCGGCGTGGTACTGCACGAAATCAACTTCTTGCGTAAACTCTCTGAAGCCCGCGCACGGTAAGTGCGTGAGTTCCTGTTTTTTCGTCCCTCCGTGTTCTTCTAAGGAACCGGAACGGGTATATGTTTGTACAGAGAAGCTTTTTTAAATGGGTTGTGGCAGTAATAGCACTGTTGCTTCTCTTCAATCTGCCGGGCGGTTGCACTGCCCGTTTTAAGGGTATTTTCAAAGACACCATTACTCCGATACAACAACTTGTTCTAAAAACAACCCAAAGCCTTAAAGAAGGCACCGATACCGTGCGCGGTTTCGGCGGAATGATGGCTGAAAACCGCCGTCTTTCTGAAGAATTAATTTATTTACAGGCTAGACTGGTTCAATTGGAAAATCTTGAGCAGGAAAACCGCCATTTGCAGGATCAGCTTGATTTCTATGGTCGCCAAAAGCACGCGCTTATCCCCTGTCAGGTGATTGCACGCACGATTAATGGATGGTGGCAGAGCGTACGACTCGACAAAGGCAGGGCACAAGGCCTTGAGGCTAATAGGGCCGTCATTTCGCCCGATGGATTGATTGGGCGTACCGCTGAGGTTTCAGCAAATACCGCTGAAGTACTACTGCTTTCGGATCCGGCCTGTAAGGTTTCCGTTCGTGTACGTCGGACCGGTTCGTTCGGTCTGGTTGCTGGACGAGGGGTAAATGCACAGGGGTATCCTGTCGCCCGCATGCAATTCATCCATAAAGATGCTCCAGTACGCGCTGGCGACACGGTCGTAACGTCTGGGTTGGGTGGTGTTTTTCCAAAAGATATCTTAATTGGATATATTGAAAGCGTCGGCATGGAAGAGGCCGGCCTTTATCAGTATGCGGATATTATTCCGAAAGCGGTGACCGAACTAATGGATGTGGTATTTGTAACCGACGCTGAGGAAAATTCGGAGGCAGAGGAATGAGTAAGCGCGCCATTACCTTACTGCTCATAGTCGGTGCAATACTGCAAACGATGCTTCCGTCTTGGACTGCATTCGGTTCGCTGGAAGCACCATTAATAACCGGCCTAGTTATTTTTATTGCCCTGCATACAGATCGTTCGCGCATGTTATATGCAGCGGTACTGGCCGGACTGCTACACGATGCGTTCTGTCCTGCGCCGCTGGGGTTGTCGATTCCCTTCTTCACCATTTTAGCCATAGGAATCAATTGGATTCGCGATGAAGTATTTGGCGATATGCCAGCCACCTATGCCGTACTCGGTGCTGTTGCCGTCATTTTAGAAACGCTTTATTATGCTCTTATTTTTAAATTAAGCGGCCTGCGGCCAGTATCTGGCGGATTGCTCATGTTGCGACTGGCTGGCGGGTTAATGGCTGGCGCGGTCGTGATCCCGCTACTATCGATGATTGTTCTGCAACTGCCGTCTTTTACAGGGCGTAACCGGAGTCGTTTTATATGATACGCCTTCGACAAACCGATCGCTTTTTTACACCGCGAATCTATCTGCTTGCGGGTGCCATGGTTATTGCCTTTTTAGTGCTCGGGATTTTTCTTTGGCGATTACAAGTGGCCAAGGTTTTACAATTTGAAAATCGCCAGCAGATTCAAAGTCTCCGCCGCGTACGGTTACCGGGTATTCGTGGAAAAATTTATGACCGCAATGGGCTCTGTATAGCCGACAACCGTCCGCTGTATTCTATTGCTCTGTTTTTGGAAGATGTCCGCCGCGCAGGCCCTTGGTCACGAACGATCGACCGTGTTATGGAAACGGTTGGCCGCGTGTCACAAATAACAGGATTAACGCCAGTAATTAACCGTGACAGCGTCTGGAAGCATATCCGATTGCGTTTGCCTTTGCCGTTAGTTCTCTGGAGTGACGTCGGCCCAGTGCAGATTGCGCGACTAGCGGAACGCGGCTACGATATTCCAGGTGTCGATATTTATACGCAAGCCACTCGGACCTATCCTTACAGTCCATATACTTCGCACTTGCTCGGGTATGTCGGACGAGCCGATGCCGATGCAATGAAGGATGAAGAAAGTTATTCCTATTATCTGCCAGAAATGACGGGCAGGGCCGGTCTTGAAAAACTTTTTGATCCATTCCTGCGCGGCGAAGCCGGCGGCATGTTGGTGCAAATTGACGTCACTGGGTATCGTCACGGTGAGCTGGCCCATCGTGCACCGAAAGCGGGTGGCGATCTGCGTCTGACGCTCGACATGGAGGTTCAGCTTTTAGCGCATAAAGCACTCGGCGCACACCGCGGTGCGGTGGTCGTCCTTGATCCCAATAACGGCGATGTGTTAGCTATGCTCAGCGCACCAAGCTTTGATGCCAACGGATTTGTGCCGTACATCAATACGGCGGATTGGAAGGCACTGAGTGAGGATCGGAATAAGCCGTTGCTAAACCGTGCCGTGGCTGGGGTCTATCCTCCGGGCAGCATTTTTAAACCATTGGTTGGACTGGCGGCAGTTACAGCCAATCCGAACGCCGCGCATACCGTCTATGATAGTCCTTCCGTATTTCATATTGGTAGCCGCACCGTGCATACCATGGGTCATGGTGAAGTGGATATGCGGGATGCATTGAAGTTTTCTGCCAACGTATATTTTTTCAAGACCGCACTGGCCTGTGGTCCAGATCTAATTATTCAACAGGCTCTGGCGGCAGGGCTTGGTCAAAAAACCGGCGTAGAAGTTGAGTTTGAATGTAGCGGAACCATACCGGACAAAAAATGGCAAGAGGACAACAAGACGGGTTGGTCCGACGGCGACACTTGTAATCTTGCCATAGGGCAGGGGTATGTAGCCGTTACACCGATACAAATGGCGATGGTCACGGCAACAATCGCCAACGGCGGGTATTTATACCGTCCTAGGATGGTTCAGGCATATCGTGCACCGGGAACCACAGATTATGTTTTGAATCCCGGTCAACGCATTGGAAAAATGAACTGGTCAGAAGCTGCGCTGGCGGTTGTGCATAATGGAATGCATGATGTCATTATGGCAAAAGATGGCACGGGTCGTCGTGCTGCTGTGGAAGGATTTAATTTCGCTGGGAAAACCGGCACCGCCGAATATGGCATCAAGGGGGAAGGCAGTAAACACACTTGGATGATTGCTTTTGCACCGTTTGATAATCCTCAATATGCCGTAGCCATGCTCGTTGAAGATGGCGACTCTGGCGGGCAAACCGTTGGCCCTTGCATGAAAGTGCTCATGGAAGGTCTCTATGAAAAAATAAAACGGGAAGGGGGCCTCTCATGACCCGCCTCCGCCGCTTCGACTGGATGATGTTCATTGCGATCGTGGCACTGCTCGCGATGAGTTGTTTGTTTATTTACAGTGCGGATAATCGTGACGCTGATCATGTGCTCGGTGGACTCGCCAACCGCCAGATGATATGGGCTTTGATTGGGTTAGGTTGTTATGGCGGCGCAGCTA
>CAZTEK010000174.1:0-3770 GCA_964612095.1 uncultured Verrucomicrobiota bacterium | reverse complement strand
ATAGAAGCCGCCCCTGCTTTTTCGAGCAACTGAGCCGCCGCCGTCAATGTGCCAGCCGTCGAGGTCATATCGTCTACTAGTACCGCATTGCAACCTTTTACATCGCCCACCAAATGGGTTGCTTCAACCCGTTCAGCGCTTTTGCGCTCCTTGCCAACCACCGCAACGCCAGCATCCAACATATCGGCATAAGCCGCCGCTAGTTTCATTCCTCCGGTATCAGGAGCCACCACCACAAGATCTTTCAACTGCTGGTCGCGCAAATACTTCACAAAGACTGGCGCGGCGTAGAGATGATCTACCGGAATATCAAAAAACCCTTGAATCTGTTGAGCATGTAAATCCATCGTCAGTAGCCGATTAGTACCAGCAGCCACCAGCAAATTGGCCACCAGTTTAGCCGTAATCGGAACGCGCGGCTGATCTTTACGATCCTGTCGAGCGTAGCCGTAAAACGGCATCACCGCAGTAATGCGCGATGCGGAAGCTCGCTTCGCCGCATCAATCATAATCAGCAATTCCATCAGATTTTCGTTCGGCGGATAAGACGTCGGCTGAATAATGAACACATCGCGCCCACGGACGTTTTCAGCGATTTTAACAAAAATTTCGCCATCCGGAAAGCGGCTGATCTGCACATCACAAAGCGTCTCCCCGGCTTGGGCGGCAATACGCTCCGCCAAATCCCGATGAGCTGTTCCTGACAGAATTTTCACAGTTTCTTCATTCCTTATAATAATGTGTTCTCTTGAGCCGGTTCGTCCACCTACACAGTGAATTTGCCCGACTAGGATTCGAACCTAGACGCCAAGAATCAAAATCTTGTGTGCTACCATTACACTATCGGGCAGCCCCCGTTTAAAGCCAAAAAAAACACCCCTCTCTCCCGAGAGAAGCGTGGAACCATAAAAAGAGCCCCCATCGTTGTCAAATTAAAACGGGAAAATGAACAACATGCTTATTTTAGAAAGCTTCATCAAGGAGCTGTTTGATCTGCCGTTTACGAATCTCTATGCTCTCGCATAAACGGAACTGAACTTGGGCGCGATGCAAATTCTGATCAGGCGCACGAATCTTGAAATAGACGTTGCCGGCCAAATGGTCCTGAAAGAACCGAATTCCCAGCTCAAAAGCAATCAGGCGAATGGAATCATACAGATACTTGCGATCCTCCAGCGTCAGAAAATCTTTGGCATAAATCGTGTAGCCGTTGACAAAAGCATCACAAAAATCCAGATCGAAGACCACCTCAGCCAAATTTTCAGCTTCTTCCCCTGCCCGGTTGCAAAGCGAGCGCAACGCATCCCCGAAATCATAATGAATAAGCCCGGGTTTAACGGTATCCAGATCAATAATGGCCGTTCCCTTTCCAGAGTCGTCATCAATCATGATATTGCTAACCTTAGGATCGCCATGGATTAAGCGATTCTGAAGCTCACCGCCCTTTATGGCCTCCTGAAGGACACTGGCGAATCCGCGCCGGGCTTCAATAAAGTTGCACAAGCCTTGAACCTGTCCTGACCCTTCGATCAATTCGCGGGCATAATCCGTAGCGGCGATCTGATCATATTTTGCGAGGTACCCAGGAGTTTCATGGTAGCCCGGCAGTGTGTCGTGCAGGCGGTTGGGATCTATCCCAGAAATCAGCCGGTGAAACTGCCCCAGAACCATTCCGCATTCATAGGCATGCTCTTCGCTCTGGGCGACATCGAAAGAACTAGCCGAGGCAATCAACGTCAACGCGCGCCAATAATTGCCTGATTCATCTATAAAAAAATCCTGTCCGGTCTTGCACGGAATAATTCGCGGAAGTTGCCATATCCGGTCGGCGGCATCACCTTCCCGTAGAAGCTGTTCATGGCAATGCTGCGTGAGAATACGCATGTTTTCCATAATCCAATCCGGACGGGGAAACACGCGGCGATTAATTCCCTGAATAATCACGCGCTCTTCGGAGAAGTGTGTCCTAAACACAGCGACATACGTGTCATTAACATTTCCGGAGGTGACCGGACGAATACTTGCTAGTCGGCCATGCAACTCAAACTGCTGTGCGATCTTATCCAGATTCATGCGGCGGATTATCCATAAATTACGGCCGATTGTCGGCGGAAAATTTAAAAAACATTTTTCCAATGTTTGGAAAACACCATCGTCCATGCTTAAATTCCGGTCTATGTCCGAGTTCACTTACGCCGCTGAGTTAAAAAAGACCTTCCGCTGCTACGGGCATTTCTACCGCCTGCACATTGAAGGTGCATCCCCGCAGCTCTGCCGAAGTGTGTTGGAAATCACCTCCCTGCCGCGCGAAGCCATTGGTGCTGGAACCGATCCAGATGATCTGTTCAGTAGCTCAGGAAAAGAACTGAATCTGCCGGATGCGGTGGTGATCATGATGAACCCCGGCTCGTCGCGACCGATTGAGGACGGCGATACCGACAGTCTACTGACCCTGCCGCTACCCTCCGGATTTCAAAAGCCCCTAGTGCTGACTCAGCCGGACAACACGCAGTACCAGATTATGCGGGTGATGGTTTCCAAGGGCTGGAACCACGTCCGGGTACTGAATATTTCCGACCTGCGCGACCCAAAAAGTCCAAGCTTTATCGCCAAAACAAAAGACCTCGCCGAACTCCCCGGCGGCGGAGCGCACAGTCTTTTTTCCGATGTCCGTAAAAATGAACGTGAACAGATGCTCCAGCGCAAACCCGGCGCGCCGTTTATTCTCGGCTGGGGTCAGGATGCCGGACTGATCCCGCTGGCGAAGCAGTGCCTGAGTTGTATTGAAGGCGGAAAAGTCATTACCATACCCGCCGGAAACGATCCGGCGCTGACCGCCCATCCCAGCCCGATGCTCCAGTCTAAAAAAGAAGAATGGCTCGACGCGATTCTCGCCGCATTCTAATCTCCGCCATGCTTAACAAAAAAACACCCTTTCACTTGATGGCCAAACCGGCGGGCCCAGACTGTAATTTGGCCTGCAAATACTGTTTCTATCTTGAAAAAGAAGTGCTCTTTAAGGAGAACAAGGTTCATCGGATGAACGATGAGGTACTGGAAACCTACATCAAACAGTACTGCGAATCGCAGAACACCCCGGAAATTCTCTTCGCCTGGCAGGGCGGCGAACCCACGTTAATGGGCGTGGAATTTTTCCAGAAAGCGGTTCAGCTCCAGAAAAAATACTCCGCCGGACGCCCTGTACAAAATGCCTTTCAGACCAACGGCACGCTGATTGATAACGAATGGTGCAAGTTTCTCGCCAAAGAAAAATTCCTGATCGGCCTCAGCCTCGACGGCCCACGCCATATCCATGACAAGTTCCGCGTCGATCGCGGTGGCAACCCGACGTTCGATAAAGTAATGAAAGCGCTCAAGCTAATGAAAGCCCACCGAGTGGATTTCAACACGCTCACTTGCATTACCCGCCAGAACGCACAATACGCGCTGGAAATCTACGACTTCCTGAAAAGCACCGGCAGCACCTTTCTACAATTCATTCCGATCATTGAACGGAAACCCGACGATGCCGCCGCGCGCCTCGGCCTAAAACTCGCTATGCCGCCGGATCTCGCTGCGGATGACACGGACGACCGCGTGATGCCGTGGACGGTTCAGCCGAAGCAGTACGGCCAGTTCATGATCGATATTTTTGAAGAATGGGTGCGGCGCGACGTCGGAAATGTCTTTGTGCAGATTTTTGATGTTATGCTGAACGGTTGGATGGACATGCCTCCGCCGCTCTGCGTCTTTGCCGAGCGCTGCGGCAG
>CAZTEK010000173.1:0-3823 GCA_964612095.1 uncultured Verrucomicrobiota bacterium | reverse complement strand
TCCGAGGCTTTGAGCAGACCCGGATTATTGCAACTCACGATCTCGAAATGGTGGTGGAGATTTGTCAGCGTGTAATCGTGATGGATCATGGAATTGTCGTGGCGGAAGGCCGTCCGTCTGAAGTATTTTCAGATGAGGCGAATATGCTTAAACACGGACTGGAAAGTCCTCATATCCTGCGCCACCGTCATCCGCACTAATTTTTTCCAACCATTGGAACTTTCCGTGTCTTCGGTATGTTCCGTGGTGAAAACTTCCGAGATCACCATCCAGTTTTTTGGATTATAAACGCAAAGACGCAGAGCGCCCAAAGATTCGCAAAGGGGTTTCTCTGCGAACCTTAGCGGATTTTGCGACTTTGCGTTAAATTTTCCAACCATTGGAAAAAACCGGCGGAAAGGTTCCAATCTTTGGAAAACTTCCGGTACGCTGTGCGGAATGATTTGTCCTGTTGAACATCCCGAAACCCTGCTGGCAACCGAACGCTTTTTTGCGTCCGGCGGCGGAATGGAAAAAGCACACGCTGACAGCGATTTCCCTTTCGAAATCCGTCCGCAGCAGCAGCAGATGGCGCGCGCCGTCGCCGAAGCCTGCGCCAATTCGTGCCACCTTGCGGTCGAGGCGGGTACCGGCGTCGGCAAAAGTTTCGCCTATCTGGTTCCGCTGATTCTGAATGCGCTGGCACAGAACGTCCGCGCCGTGGTGGCGACGTATACCATTACGCTTCAGGAGCAGTTGATGGAGAAGGATATTCCATTTCTCCAGCAGTCGCTCGGCGTAGAGTTTAAAGCGCGGCTGGTAAAGGGCCGTTCGAATTATCTCTGTTTGCGCCGTCTGGCGCGGGCACGGCAGATGGGTAGCGATTTGTTCGATTCGTCGAAGGAAGTTGAGCTGGCACGGATTCGCGCCTGGGCGGACCGGACCGGCGAGGGTAGCCGTCAGGAGCTGGAACCTCAGCCTTCGGTGGATGTCTGGAGCGCGGTTTGTGTCGAGCATGGCAATTGTCTGGGCAAGAAGTGTCTCGATTACGACCGCTGTTTTGCCATGAAGGCGCGTGCCGGACTTCATGAGGCGAATCTGCTGGTGGTGAATCATCATCTCTTTTTCTCTGAACTGGCGGTTCGGGCGACGGGCGGCGCGTTTCTGCCGGATTACGGCATGGTCGTTTTTGACGAAGCGCATCAAATGGAAAATGTCGCGTCGGAGCATCTGGGCATTCGCCTTTCACGCTATGCGATGGAGCACTGGCTGCGGCGGCTGTTTACGCAGGATAATCGCAAGGGTCTTTTTGCTGTGCTGCGCGACGGGAAGGGCGGCGACCTGACAAACCGGATATGGGATGAAAGCGAGCGTTTTTTCAAGGCGATGCATAAGCATTGCAAGCTGTCGGAAACCAATCAGTCGGTGCGGCTGCGCGAGCCGCCAGCGGTCGAAACCGGTCTGCCGGAACGATTGGCCGAACTGGACGTTCATTTCGGCACGCTGATCCGTGATATGGAGGATGAAAACCTTAAGGCCGAACTTCAGTCGGCGCGGGGAAAAGGTAAGGCTTTTATCGAAATGCTGACGACGTTCTTGAAGCAGAGCGAGCCGGGGCATGTCTATTGGGTAGAGCTGGAGGGGCGGACGCATAAACAGCCGGTGCTTTATTCTGCTCCGGTCGATGTGGCGCATTTGCTGAAGAATATGCTTTTCGAGGAGGTGCCGTCGGTGGTGATGACCAGTGCGACATTGGCGGTCGGCGACGACCTGAGTTGGTTCCGCGGACGGATCGGCGCGGAACACTGCGACGAACTGCAAGTCGGCTCGCCGTTCGACTACAGCCGTCAGATGCGCGTAAAAATCCCGGCGAATATGCCGGACCCAGCCGATGAAAAGGCGTTTGAAGAAGCGGTGATCGAAGCGTTGCCGCGTTATATTGCGCAAAGCCAAGGAAGGGCGTTTGTACTTTTCACTAATGCGGGCTTCATGCGCCGCGTGGCTGAACGGGTGAAAGATCAGCTTGAAGGGATGGAGTTTGATCTGCTGGTGCAGGGAGCCGGACTTCCGCCGCAGGCGATGCTCAAGCGGTTCCGTGAGCATGGGTCGGCCGTTTTGTTTGGTTTAGATCGTTTTTGGATGGGTGTGGACGTGCGCGGCGATGCGCTGAGTAATGTAATTATTGTCCGCTTGCCGTTTGCAGTGCCGGATCATCCGCTGGTACAGGCGCGGCTGGAAGAGGTTAAGGCGCGCGGCGGCGATGCGTTCCGCGACTATTCGCTGCCTTCGGCCGTACTGAAGTTCCGTCAGGGAACGGGGCGCCTCATCCGAACGGCCAGCGATGAGGGCACCATTGTGATTCTTGATCCGCGTGTGACCAGTAAATGGTACGGACGGCTTTTTTTGCGCGCGTTGCCTGAATGTCCGGTTGAGATTGAAGAATAAATAGATTCAGATCGATTTTCTTCTGGTGAAGGAATTAGGCGTGGAGCTATAAAAGGGAATAGTCATTCTTTGGAAGGAGTTTTCTTATGGGCGTTAAAACAGTCGGTCTTATTTTGGGTGGCGGAGCAGGAACACGGCTTCAACCGTTGACGCAGGATCGGGCCAAGCCTGCCGTTCCGATTGCTGGCAAGTACCGTCTGGTGGATATTCCAATCAGTAACTGCATCAATAGCGGAATTCGTTCCATCTATCTGCTCACCCAGTTTAATAGCATGTCGCTACACCGGCATGTTCAGTCCACCTATATTTTTGACCAGTTTTCGCCGGGTTATGTGCGCATGTTGGCGGCTGAACAGACGCCGACCTCTAGCATCTGGTTTCAGGGAACCGCCGACGCCGTTCGTCAGTCCACGCGGCATTACATGGCCAGCGAACCGGATATCGTCATTATCCTTTCCGGTGACCAGCTCTACCGCATGGACTTTTCTAAGGTGATTCAAGAGCATTTAGAGCGGGGTGCTGATGTCACCATCTGCACCAAGCCGGTGCCGCGCTGTGAAGCGGGTTCGCTGGGCATCATGCATGTAGATGCAAAAAACAAGATTGTTGAATTCGTTGAAAAACCGGGCGACACCCCGCAGCTCAATGAATTGCGTGCGCCGATGTACAAAGACGAACGCTACCTTGCCAGCATGGGGATTTACATTTTCAATGCCAAGGTGTTGTCGGAGCTTCTATGCGGTAATGATCTTCCAGACTTTGGAAAACACATTATTCCGGCGGCCATTCATAACTGTAACGTCTACAGCCATATTTTTGAAGGGTACTGGAAAGATATTGGAACGATCGGCATGTTTCATGAAGCCAATCTGGCGCTAACCGATCTCGTTCCAGAATTCACCTTCTACGATGCCGCCGCCCCGATCTTCACCCACATGCGTTATCTGCCGCCGTCCAAAATAAATTGCTGCGACCTTAACCGCTGTCTGCTGGCTGAAGGATGTATCATTTCCGGACACCGGATTTTGCGTTCGGTCGTCGGGCTGCGTGCAGTCATTGGCGAGGGCACCGTGATTGAACATTCTGTCATTATGGGGGCCGATTTCTTCGAGCGCGAAAAGACCACGGTTAATAATGGAAATATCCGGCTCGGTATCGGTCGCGACTGTTACATCAAGAATGCCATTGTTGATAAAAACGTCCGCATCGGTGACAGCGTTTATATTTCGCCAGACGGTAAACAGGAAGGCGAACAGACACCGCTCTACGTCATCCGTGACGGTATCATTGTCATTCCAAAGGGAACCGTCATTCCTTCCGGTACGCGGTTGTAGAACTGCGTGGCGAGTAATTCGTAATCGGAGGCATCAATGAAGTCATTTATTGCATTTATTATTAC
>CAZTEK010000172.1:0-3840 GCA_964612095.1 uncultured Verrucomicrobiota bacterium | reverse complement strand
CCACCCTGTTGTTCCAATGGTTGGAAGAAATAGCTTTTAGGGCGACTTCCGGGCCGATGCCGTTGACGTCACCGCAGGTTATGCCGATGCGGAGTTTCATAAAAAGTATCGATCTGGGATTCCAAAATCACGCATTACCATTACGTTTTAGTACCGTTCGATAAAATGTTTGGCGGTAAGTCGCTCGATCAGGACGTCGTGCAAGCGATCCTTTTCGGCGTTAAGCAGTTTGGTTTCTATGGCTTTTTGCACGTCTTCGAACGACGTGTAGCCTTCTTCGCGCCGCTCTTCGATTTTGATGATGTAAAATTCGCCGCTGGTTTCAATGAGGTCGCTAATCTGTCCGGCGGGTGTTTTTAGCAAAGCGGGGCGGAGCTCTTCGCGAATATCGGCGGGATCTCTCCAGGGTGCATCATCCAGATCCCCTTCAGAAACGGCTTTGGCGACGACCATAAAATCGGCTCCGCCGCGAAGTTTTTGTAACGTGTCTTCAGCCTGCTTGCGTTTTGCGGCACGGTCCTCTTCGGTTTTGCCTTTGTTGATCAAGATGAAGTGGTACTTGACCCGGAAGGGGATGAAATATTCTGCTTTAGTGCGCTCGTATTCGGCGCGTACGGCTTGCGCTGGCACATTGGCGCGACGATTGACCTCCTGACTGTAGAAAACGCGCACGGTGACCTGATCGGTCACTTCCTGCTTCCATTCTTCGAAAGTCATACGGCGGTCGGCTAATGCGCGGGAAAGGAGCGCGCGGTCGTTATTGAAGCGTTCACGGATGAGGCGGTTAATTTCGTCGTCGATAACTTTTTCAGGCAGAGAAACGCCGAGCGTTTTAGTTTCAGCTTTAAGCAAGGCTTCTTCGATGAGCGACTCGCGGGCGTCGATGTAAGCCGCTTGGATACGCTCGGCGAGTTCTTTGCCTTTGTATTTGCGCGAGATTTGTTGCAGATACGGGCCGACACTTTCTCGTACTTCACCATAGGTAATGATCGTACCGTCCACGCGCGCCGCGTATCCATCGATGGCGGTAACTAGCGGGCCGTTAGTCGTGTTTGCTGCAAGGGTTTTATTTGTTTGTGCAAAAAGCACCGGAGCGACCAAAAGAAGGAATAAAAATATTTTTTTCATAGGGGCGGCATTATGCACAAATGGCAGGGCGTGTGCAACGGCTGTTCTTGATTCATGCTCGGTCTGGATCGGATAAAAAGTAAAAAGCCCTTGCTATCGTGAACGATGACAAGGGCTAGAGTTTTTTCGGTATCGAAAAACTAGAGAAATTGGCAACAAACCCCTAAGTGCTTTTTTCTCTGAAACTCTTATGGCGAACTATACGAGAAATATGGGTTGGGAAAATACATTTCGTGTAAGAGAATTCCTTACAGAGGAGGGGCTTTTGGGAGACTTGATGCGGAGGAAGAGGAATTTGACTTCGCGAAGATATTCCTTGTATGTCGCGACGAAAAAAGAGGATTAAAGAAGGATGCTCAGAACGTTTAGAAATGGACTGTTTGTTTTATTGCTGTGCGGAATCGCACGGGGCGCAGAACCTGTTCAGGTTGATTTTTTTTATGAACCGGGTTGTCAGGATTGCGAACGGATTGAAGCAGAACTTCTTCCAGAACTTGGAATGCGTTTTCCGCAGAAATGTGTAATTCAAAAGTATGACATCGGCGTGGAGACCAATTTCCTGCATTTACTACAGTTGGAGCATGACCTGAGTTATACGAATCCGGAGCGGGCCTATCTGATCGTTAATAAACAATATGTGTTTGGCCCAACGCCGCGAAAGGAAGAATTTTTTGCGCTGATTTCAAACTTGCTGAGTCAGGCCTCGGTTGTTCCGGTATCGGAGAAGGCGGTATCGAATTTGGCACAAGAATGGTTTGGCGGGTTTACTTTTTCTGCGGTGATCGTTGCTGGATTAATTGACGGCATCAATCCGTGCGCCTTTTCAACGCTGGTCTTTTTCATGAGCCTGTTAGCAGTTTCTAAGGTTCGGAAACGGCAGTTTGCTTTGCTTGGCATTTCATTTTGCATGGCGTCATTTCTGACTTATCTAGGAATTGGATTCGGACTATTTCGCGTCTTACATCTGTTTTCAGGATTCACGGTATTGCGGAGCGCAGTGGAATGGGGTATGGCCTCCGTTCTGCTGGTTTTGGCGGCTGTGTCATTTCGTGATGCGATCCGCTTTCATAAAACCGGGTGCGCGGCCGATGTAACGCTCCAGCTTTCAACAGGGATAAAAAAGCGGATTCATGAGGTCATGCGTCGAGGACTTGGGAATACCAGCATCATTTCTGGTGGCCTGTTGATCGGAAGTGCTGTGACGGTGCTGGAAAGCGTCTGCACCGGGCAGGTTTATGTGCCGACGTTGGCTCTAATCTTAAAAGATAGCGCATTTTCAGCATCGCGGGCGTGGATGCTTCTACTGATATATAACGCCCTTTTTGTTTTGCCGCTGGTGCTGGTTTTTGTCGCGGTCTATTTCGGTCTTCGTACCGAAACTCTGCTCAACTGGAGCCGTCGGAACGTGGTTACATCCAAGTTTCTGTTGGGTCTTTTCTTCGTTCTGATGGCGCTGTTTATCCTCTGGGGATAACTGTTAGATGTGTTTCAGCGCGGCCTTGCCGATGGAGTAAACGTTGAAGCCAATCTTGTGTAGCGCCGCATGGTCGAGATGGTTGCGTCCATCGAATAGAAATGCGGGCTGAACCATGCTGTCGAAAATTTTCTGGTAGTCGAGCGTCTTGTACTCTTTCCACTCGGTCAGCAGGGCGATGGCGTGTGCGCCTTTGGCCGCCTTATAAGGATCGGCTTCAAATTTTACATGATCAATCACATCGGCCAGATCGGTTTTAGCATGCTCAATGGCTTGCGGATCGGTAATGATCACTTCAGCGCGTTCCGCCAGCAGTTCGCGGGCAATCAGAATTGCCGGACTTTCACGCGTGTCACCCGTGTCGGCCTTAAAGGCAAAGCCGAGCAGCGCGATGCGCTTGCCGGAAATCGTATTGAACATTTCTTTGAGCATGCGGGCGACAAAGCGGCGCTCCTGATATTCATTCATCTTCACCACCTGCCGCCAGTATTCGGCTACTTCATGCAGGCCGTATCCTTCGCAGAGATAAACCAGATTCAAAATATCCTTCTTAAAGCAGGATCCGCCGAAGCCGACGCTGGCTTTCAGGAATTTCGGGCCGATCCGGCTGTCCATGCCGATCGCGCGGGCTACTTCGCCGACATCGGCATCGGTTGCTTCGCACAGCGCGGAAATACTGTTAATCGAACTGACGCGCTGAGCGAGGAACGCATTGGCCGTCAGTTTCGAAAGCTCGCTCGACCAGAGGTTTGTCGTCAGAATTTTTTCCTTCGGCACCCACGCGGCATAAACATCCACCAGTGCTTGAACAGCCTTCTGGCCTTCTGGCGTTGGATGTCCGCCGATCAGGATGCGATCCGGATTATCGAGATCGGCAATCGCCGTGCCTTCAGCTAAAAATTCGGGATTGGACAGCACATCGAAACGCACGCCCTTTTTGCCGCTGTCGAGAATACGCTCCATCGCGGCGGCGGTGCGGACTGGCAAGGTGCTCTTTTCGACCACGATTTTATTGGAAGTCGAAAGCTCGAGAATCTGGCGCGCGCATTTCTCCCAATACTGGAGGTCGGCGGCGCAACCCGCGCCATGACCGAAGGTCTTGGTCGGGGTGTTCACACTCACAAAAATAATATCGGCTTCCTTGATCCCTTTCTCCACATCGGTGGAAAAAAACAGATTACGACCGCGAGCTTCTTTCACGACCTCGGCGAGCCCCGGCTCATAGATCGGCAGGTTGT
>CAZTEK010000171.1:0-3852 GCA_964612095.1 uncultured Verrucomicrobiota bacterium | reverse complement strand
CAGTCGTTCCTCCCTTGGAGGTTACTTTAGCACGCAAAACGTCAGCGGCTTCGCCGGAGTCAGCCATAAGCCGTGCAGCCCCTTCAACAGTCTTCAATGCCAACCTCCGAGCGGTCGCTTGATCAAGACCCATTTTTTGTGCGGCGGCAAGCATGCCTTCCAGCAGATAAAAAACATATGCTGGTCCAGAACCACTCAGTGCGGTCACGGCATCTAGGTCGCTCTCGTTAACACGCACCGTTAACCCAACACAACTGAGAATGGTTTCAGTCACTTCAAGGTCCGCTTCATCGGCTAGTGCGCCTGCAGCAATCGCCGAAGCGCCCTGCCCGACCAATGCCGGTGTATTGGGCATAACGCGCACCACGCGATGTTTTCCGCCGAGTACCGATTCAATTCTTCCAGCAGGAATACCGGCGGCAATACTGATGATCAGTGTTTCGGAACGCAAAACCGGTGCGATTCCACTAAGAACTTCCATCATCATTTGTGGTTTTACAGCAAGCACCACAATTTCAGCGTTTTTTACAACACGATTATCGGTAGAGGTCGAAACACCATATTCTTTTTCAAGGTCGGCCAGACGCTCTGGGCGAACATCGGTCATAATAATTTTTTCAGGCGCACAAAAACCGCCCGCCACCATACCGCTGACAATGGCTTCTGCCATATTACCAGCACCTACAAATACAACTTTTGATTCCATAATCATGAGAGCTTCTCCTTGGATTATTGGAGTATGGGAGTTTTGGAGTGATGATCTACCGGGTCTCGTAAAGTTCATTGCTTTCGTTGACAGTCATATGATCAATCCAGCTTCCATCCTGCTGTTTTTCTTCCAGTTTTTCTACGAGCTTAATCAAACCGTTTTCGAGTTTGAAGGCTAATGCATCCATCTTTTCAAAAACTTCTGCCGCAAGATGCTCAGCACGATGATAGGCGGCTATAGCTGAAACGCTCTCTCCCAAAGAGCCTAGCGCAACGTTCAGATGATACAGATACTCTTTAATGCCTCGGCGGCAATATCCTTCTGCAATATTGCGATGCACCGAATCGACCGAGGCTATCTGCTGTGAAACAGTTCGTTTCAGTTCATACGGAAAGATTCTGAAGGCATTCCATGTCAACACATACAATTCTTGAGCATCCTGCCAGACCCGGAGCTGTTGATAGCCACGGTTCCTGTTTTTGCGTATGTCCATTACTCCACCCTCCAGCGCTCCATCACTTTCGTCCTCCAAAAATATCACTCCCCACTCGAACGAAAGTGCTCCCCTCTTCAATCGCAATTCCGAAATCATGCGACATGCCCATCGAAAGCTCCGGAAGTGGCGTGCCAGTTTCCTGTTGGAGCCGGTCGCGGAGTTTCCGAAGATTGGAAAAATGAAGGCGGGCTTTTTCCGGGTCCGGTGTGAAGGGCGGAATGGTCATTAACCCATGAACCTCAACCTTGCCGCATTGATTGGCAACTTCGATCAGCGCGGCAGCCTCTTGCGGAGTGCAGCCTTCCTTAGATCCTTCGCCCGATACGTTGACCTGAATGAGCACCGGAAGCGGCACCGCAGCGTATTCATCAAGCACACGAATTATTTTTTCGGAATCCACTGAATGGATCATGCGAAATATCCCCGAAGCTGCGATCCTCGCTTTGTTGCTTTGCAGATGTCCAATGAGATGCCACTGTAAATTTCCGGGACAAAGCGATATTTTATTCTGTGCTTCCTGCACTCGGTTTTCGCCAAAAAGAATCTGTCCTGACTCAGCGGCTTCCATGACGGCTTCAACCGGTTTGGTTTTTGAAACGGCGATCAGCTTTACGTCAGCGCGCCGCCTTCCGGATTTTTCACAGGCAACGGCTATTCGTTTTTCAACTGCTTCAAGATTGTCGCTGATACTCATACTTTCCCGATTAATTTAATGACCAGCATTTCAAGAATTAATTCTGGCGGAACACCGCTGGAAACGAGCTGTTCGTGCGTTTTAAGCAGCCTCTTCTGACTGCGATTCAACTCATCGGCACTGTAATTTTTTGCCTGTTCAGCGATTTTAGAGGTGGGGAACCAGTGCATTTCGCGCGGATCAGAAGAAAGTTGTGCAAACATTTTATCCATTTCCGGATCACGGCTCCACTGAATGGCATCTGCCCCGCGCTTGCCGGTCAGCCGAAGCCAGCCCTGATCCAGATAAGACCGGTATTGTATAAGTTTCTGATAGTGCTTCTCAATGGCGAACATGAGTCCAATGGGGGCTTCGCCTTGGAAAAAAAGCTGACGAAGAATTCGTAGCGCGACATTCAACTTGCGCTCACCCAGCGCATCGGTGAAATCCCACGCAATCGCTTCGGCGGATGAGGAAGTGATGGCTTTGACATCTTCTACGGTGATTTCTTTTCGGTCGCCGATATAGGTCATCAGTTTTTCAACTTCCATAACGAGCTGACGGGTATCGGTGCCGACTTTTTCGAGAAACAGATCAAGCGCACCTTCGCCAACTCGACATTTAGCCTGCGCAAACAATGACTGCGCCCGTTCCCGAATGACCGGCTTCTTTTTATAATCCTGCTCCGGAAGATCATAAGCCTCTACGACACCAGCCACTTCGCAGACTTTATAAAAGGCGGAGCGACGATCCACACCGGGCGCCGAAATAACCAGATTCTGAGAGTCCGGCAATCCCTTCTTAATATCATCGGCTAGCTTCCCAAGCAGTTCTTTGACCACTGCATTTTTACTAATGACCGCATCTTTAAAAATCGATACATCACTGAACCAGACTGTTTTCTGCCCACCAAACAGCCCGACCGTACGCAAAGCACCGATGCAGGTTTTAAGAGCCGCTACCGCTTCGTCGATGGTTTTTACATCCCCATTGACCGTTTCAAGGCCGAGGATCTGCTCTTTTTCCGGACAGAGGGTATTAACGATCTTCCGAGCATTACAGCTCACCAGATACTCGTCAGTTCCATGTATCAGTTTTACAGCCACTGGATGAATTCCTTATTTGCGTTACTCCGTCATTTTAATCATAATAAAAAGTCACATGGAAGAGTGGATTGTTGGATCAGTGGATTATTGGAAAATGGAAATGAATAAAATTGTTTTAAGCATTTTTCGAAACAGGGATCGCTTCCCGGCTGTTAATTCGGAGGAGATCCAATGAATCGACCTCTCTGGGCTCCATGGCGAATCGAATATATCCACAGCGAAAAAACTAACGATTGCTTCCTCTGCCAGATCTTCGCTGGAAAGGATGACTGCGAAAATCTCCTGCTTTTCCGCGGAAAAACCTGTGCTGTCGTCATGAACCGCTATCCGTACAACAGTGGACACTTAATGGTTTCCCCGTATCGCCACACCGCCGCACTTGACGATTTATCACCGGAAGAGAATTTAGAAATAGCCGCTTTGACCGCCCGCGCCGTTGCGGTGCTACGCGAAGTAATGTCGCCGCAAGGCTTCAATATAGGCATCAACCTCGGTGAAGCGGCTGGCGCCGGTCTTAAGGACCACCTACATCAACATATTGTTCCACGTTGGACTGGCGATACTAACTTTATGCCGGTGCTCGGCGGCCCGCGCGTTATGCCCGAAAGCCTCACAGCGACTTACAACCTGCTTTATAAACCGTTTAACCGTTAACAGGAGAATACGATGCCTAAAAATATACCGGTCCTCTGTGTGGAAGCTGAAACACTGGCTGAGGCGTATGAAAAAGCTTTAACCGCGCTCTATACCCGCGGAACCCGCTTCAAAACACAATATGACAAACCAGACGACCCTCTCAGTCTCGACTGCACTATGAATATTACCATCCTCGATCCCATGAAGGATCCGATGATTCATAAAGCCTTCC